>JBCBGD010000070.1:0-11258 GCA_038527085.1 Pseudomonadota bacterium
GCCGGCATTGTCGTGCCCGTGTTCAAGGCGCTTCGCGTGCCGGCCGTGGTCGGCTTCATCCTCGCTGGGCTGGTGCTTGGCCCCTATGGCATCAGTCAGTTCGCCGGGCAGCTGCCGGCAATCGAGTACATCACCATATCCGAGCCAGGGGCGGCGGCCCTGTTTGCCGAGCTTGGCGTGCTGTTCCTGCTGTTTCTTCTGGGGTTGGAGCTCAGCTTTGGCAGGCTGTGGGAGCTGCGCCGGGCCGTTTTTGGCGCAGGCGGGCTGCAGGCTGGGCTCAGCGCCCTGGCCATCACGGGCGCCGCGCTCTTTCTCGGCCAGCCCCTGCTGGCGGCCATCACCATCGGCCTCGCCCTGGCGCTGTCGTCCACCGCGATTGTCATGCAGCTTTTGCAAGAGAACCGGCGCGCGGCCACGCCTGTGGGGCGCACCGCGCTTGCCGTGCTTTTGTTCCAGGACATCCTCGTCGCGCCCATCCTGATCTTTGTCGGCTTCGTCGCCGCGGGTGGCGACAGAGGTCTTGCCAGCATCATCGGCGAGGCGCTGGCCCAGGGGCTGCTGGCCATTCTTGCCATCGTCGTGATCGGACGGTTCGTGCTGTCCCACGTGTTCCACCTTGCGGCTAGGGCTGGCGGACGGGACTTCCTGATGGCGCTGACCCTGCTCACCGTGGTAGGCGCAGCGGTGATCACCGCCAGCGCGGGACTGTCCCTGGCGCTCGGCGCATTTCTGGCCGGCATCCTGCTCGGCGAAACCGAGTTCAAGCACCAGACTGAAGTGGACCTTGAGCCCTTCAAGGGTCTGCTACTGGGCCTCTTTTTCCTCACCGTTGGCATGTCGCTCGATCTCATGGTGATCGCCTCTCTCTGGCAGGAAGTGCTGATCGGCCTCACAGGCTTGCTGGTGGTGAAGTTCATCATCTCGGCGCTGGCCTGCCGCCTGTTTGCCGGCCCGACCCACACCTCTGTGGAAACCGCAAGCTTCCTGGCACCCGCTGGCGAATTTGCCTTTGTGATCCTGGCCGCCGCCTCAGCAGGTGCGATCATTGATGGCGAGACATCGACGTTGATCGCCGCGATTGCGGGCCTATCCATGGTGCTGATCCCGGTACTGTCGCGATTGGGCGGCATGGCTGGCGAAAGGCTAGAGCCCGCCGCGGACGCCCTGCCAAGCTACGAACTCAATGCCAGCGAAAAGGAAGGCCATGTGATCATCGCAGGGTTCGGCCGTGTCGGCCGCACGATTGCCGATCTCTTGCGCGCCGAGGACGCTGACATGATCGCGCTCGACACCGATGCGCGCCGGGTGCTGACCCAGCGCTCGGCCGGTTGGAACATCTATCTGGGTGATGCCAGCCGCCGGGAAATTCTCGAAAAGTCTGGGCTTGAGGGCGCGGCTTTGGTCATTGTCACGGTGGACGACGCCACAAGCGCCGAGCGCATGGTGCAGACCCTGAGGGGCCTGCGCGCTGACCTGCCCATCCTGGCGCGGGCCCAAGACACAGACCACGCTGCCCGCCTGCATGAGGCTGGCGCGACCTTTGTCATTCCCGATGCGATCGAGGCAGGGCTGCAGCTTGCAGGACGTGCGTTGGAGAGCTTTGGCTACGCCACCGAGACGGTGCGCGACCTGCTCGCGGCCGAACGCGAGGGCGAATACCGCAAAGCGACCGAGGCCTGAGGCCGGCCCTAGTTTGACAACTTGATGGAGTTGTCTTCGTCCAGCAGCACGACGGTAGGCGCATGCTGTCGGGCGCGCTCTTCTTCCACCTGCGCGAAAGCGGCGATGATCACCGTGTCACCCACGGCAAAGTGGCGCGCGGCAGCACCGTTCACACCGATCGTTTTCGATCCGCGCGGCGCTTCCAATGCATAGGTCGAGATGCGCGAACCATTGGTCACGTTCCAGATGTCGACGCGCTCATGGGGCAGGATGCCGGCGGCTTCAAGCAAGTCCTGGTCGATGCTGACAGAGCCTTCATAGTGCAGGTCGCATTGTGTGACCCGCGCAGAATGCAGCTTTGCTTTCAACATGTTGAGGAACATACCGCCCACTCTCCCATCGTAATGTCTATTGCACGTCAGGGACCCCGACAGCCCTTCCTATGTGGGAAGACACTACCGTTACGTAAAGCACCAGAGCTGCAATTGATACGCCAGTCCTATGCACAAACGCAGGGCCTGCGTCAAAGGTGTTCTTCTCGCACATGCAACAAAATGCGCCGCTCACAATAACTGCGAAGCGATTGACGGCGCCGTCAACACCCGCTCCACTCTCAGCCGGGTGGCTAGATTGAGGGTCTCGGGATGATGAAACGAGTGATCTTCGCAGGCGTATTGGGGCTTGCCCTCGCTGGGTGTGCGTCCCAGCCGCGCCTCAGCCAGGAACAATGCGCGAGCGCCGATTGGCGCGCCATCGGTCTTCAGGATGGCCAGGCCGGACAGGCCATGACCGCCCTGAATGACGAGATCATGGCCTGCAAGGAATATGGCATCTCGCCTGACCTGGCCGCTTACACCGCAGGGCGAGAAGAAGGCTTGAAACAATACTGCCAGCCCGCGACCGTGCTGGATGCAACGGTGCAAGGCGTTGGCGACCCCTTCGTCTGCGAACCCTTCTCGGACACGCTGCGCACGGCCTTCGAGACGGGGCGGGAAACCCGAGCCGCGGTCCAGCGCTGGCAGCAGGTGCAGGCCCAATATCAACAGCTGACCGAGCGGCGTGACGCGATCAACCAGGAAGGCGCGCGGCTGACGCAGCTTTACAATCAGGAACCGGACGCCGCGAGGCGCCAGCAGATCGGCGCGCAGATCACCGAGCTTTCGCAACAACGCAACGCACTGGACGCCCAGATCGCCGAGGCCGAGCCGATCATGCGTCAGGAGGAGGCTCAGTATCGCGGCGCCGTGGCCAACTATGAACGCGTGCGCGCCGGGCTGACAGGCTCTTAAGCCGACCTTAGATAGGCGAAAAGGAGACCTGCCCATGGCGATGGATCACGACACACTGCTGGCCCACCTGACAGACGCGTTTCCCGATGCGCAGATCACGCTAACGGACCTTGCCGGTGACAATGACCACTGGCAGGCGGAAATCGTGTCGCCTCAGTTTGCGGGCGTGCCCCGGGTGAAACAGCACCAGATGGTTTATGCTGCGCTGAAGGGAAAAATGGGCGGCGAGCTGCACGCCCTGGCCCTCAAGACCAAGGCGCCCTGACACAGAATCTTGACTGGCTGGCAGCGCCCTGACCCCCTAGACTGAACTCGCAAGTTCGAGGGGAGGACACCGCGATGCTGCAATCAGACGCGATCGAATCCGCTGCCAGTGGTGGGAACATCTTTGTGTCCTACTCCTGGAACGACAGGGACTTCACCCAGCAGATCATCGCGCTGCTCAAGGATGAGGGCTACGACCCGCAGGTCGACCGTACAGACATCGCGCCGAGCGAGGCCTGGCGCTCGCGCCTGAGCGAAATGATCGCGTCATGCGACACCTTCCTGTTTGTCCTGACCGATGACTGGGTGACCTCCCAGAACTGCAAGAGCGAGTTCGATGAGGCCCTGTCGGCGGGCAAACGGCTCATCCCCGTGGTGCCACGCGCCCTCACACTGACGCCACCCGACGAGATCGGCCAGCTCAACTACATCTACTTCTTCAATCTGCAGCCCGGCGACGGACGCGGCTTCTATGAGGGCATGGGCGAGCTGAAGCGCGCCCTGCGCTATGATCTCGAGCGGCTGCGCCTGCGCCGACGGTATGAAGACCGCGCCAATGGCTGGGCGGCGGGCGAGGATGACCTGCTCACCGGCGACCAGCTGTCCCAGGCCGAGACCTGGCTGAAGCGCGAAATGGCGCTGGAGGGTGTGCCCGAGCACATCGCGAGGTACATCGCCGCCAGCCAATCTGCCCGTGAAGCGGCTGAACGGCGCGCCACGCGCAACCGCAGGATCCTGGCAACGCTCGGCAGCTTCGCCCTGGTCGCCAGCGTCATTGCCGCCGGCGTGGCCTGGTTCGCCTACCAGTCCGTCAACCTGGCCGACCGCGACAGCGAATTGTTGACTGAGGCGGCGCGGTATTGGGCCGATGGCAAGGGCAGCCTGGTTTCGAACGTGCGCGAACAGGATCTGGACGAAAGCGAACGGCTTCTGACCACGGCAACCGAGACGCTGATGAACGGACTTTCCACCGTCTCCCAGATTGACCGTGATGCGGTGAAGCCCCTGCGCGTCGAGATCGCCATCGATCTTGCCAGCGCACACCTCAACGCTGCGCGTTATCGCGAGGCGTTTGCCGAACTGAATTTCGTTGACGACCTCGTGCCACTGACCAGTGAGGAGACCCAGGCGACCTTCCAGCTCGCCATGGCATTCATTGCCTGTCAGGACGGCATTCCCGAACTGGCAGCGGGCGAGACTGGTGCGCGCGCAGTGCTGAGCGCCACCCCTGAAGCGTTGCACCCCCTGCTCACTTCAAGCCGCGTGAACACCTGGCGCGCACCGCACCCCCAATGCGACGGCATGCCAGATGCGCTGTGCGTCTATGAGGATTCATGCGCCGATGAGATGGTGATCGCGGGCCCACCGCCCTCGCCACCGCCACCCGCACCAGAGCCGCGAGAACCGTCGCCCAGGGAACCTGTTCGTATTGATGACGCGGAAACAGAGGCTCCAGCGACGCCCGCCCCCGGCGTTATAGGCATGACCGATGAAGAACTGGAGCAGCTACGTGAGGAAGACGAGCGAGCCGCGCAGGAATATCGCGTCATTGAAACCGTCGGTCCTTACCAGATCACTGAAGTGTACCTACACATCTCTGAGGAGTCCCAACGCGCGGATGCCCGCCGACTGGCAGCAGGGCTCGAACAACTCGGCTACGACGTGCTCGGCATTGAACTCGTGCCCGCCCCGCCGGGGCGGAACCGATCAGTGCGGTACTTCTATGGCCAGCAGGCCGACCAGGCGATGGAGCTGCGCGAGATCTGCACCGAACTTGGCGCCGAGATCGGTCGTGGCGCGTGGGCTGACCCGAGCACTTACCGCGTGATCTCGCTCGAGGGGCGCTACAAAGGCCTGCCCCAGGACCGCGTGGAAATCTGGCTCTAGTCCTCGAAACCAACGAAGCGGACGGCGTCCTCCACAGATCGGCGTTTTGAGACCACGGCATTGGCGGGGAAGGTCTCGTCTGGATAGCCCATGGCGATCGCGATCATGATGACCTGGTCGTCTGGGATGCCCGCATGTTCGCGCACGACAGGGCTCTGCATAATGCCCTGTGAATTGATCACGCAGCCAAGTCCGCGTGACCAGGCCGCATTCACGAGAGCGTTGGTCACGCCCCCGCAATCGAACGGCGCAATGTCACTGCCGTGGATGGTCTTGTCGTAGGACACAATCACCGAAACGGGCGCATCAAACTGACGGAAGCCGCGCAGCACCCAGTCCTGGCGGCCTGCCTTGTCCTCGCGCTCGATGCCCATCGCGCCGAAAAGCTGCTTGGCGATCTCGATCTGGCGGCCGCGATGCTCCCCGTCATAGCCAGGCCCCGCGCGGAACTCGCGGCTGTCTGGCGCACCGGCCATGATCCGCTCCGTGTTGCCGTGGCGGATGGCGTCCAGCGGGGCGCCTGAGATGACATGGAAGTTCCAGGGCTGTGTGTTGTAGGAGGTGGGCGCGCGCATTGCGAGGGCGAGCACCTCCTCGATCACCTCTTTCGGGACCTTCTTGTCGAGGAAGCCGCGGATCGACCGCCGCCCATTGATGACTTCATCATACTCCATACGCGAACGCCTCCCTTGGCATTTTTGGCCAACCTAGAAGCAGTCGGGCCGCACCGGCAAGCTTGTGAATCGCGACAATCGCGTCCACCGTCACGGAATGGGAGAGGGCTATACCTACAGATATCCGCGCCGGCGGGCGGTGCGCGCTGTGCTGCGCGGGGCGACGAACGGCCTGTTGAGGCTTCTGTCGCGTGTCGAGGTGGAGGGGCGCGAGCATGTGCCCAGCGACGGACCGGTCATTCTTGCGGCCAACCACTTCACTTTTGTCGATGCGCCGGTGCTGCTCGCCACCAGCCCGCGCATGGTTGAGTTCGTCGGCGGGGCTGACCGCGTGAACTCGCCGGGCTGGACGCGGATGATCCCGAAACTCTGGGGATTCATCCCGGCCTATCGCGGTGCCTTCACGCGTTCGACATTGCGCGGCTCGCTGGAGATCCTTGAGCAGGGCGGCGTGATGGGCATCTTTCCGGAGGGTGGCAACTGGGCGGGACTCTTACGCCCTGCCCGGCCCGGCATGGCCTTTATGGCGGCCTCCAGCGGTGCGCCAATCGTGCCTGTCAGCATTACGGGCGCCGACACGGTACTCAGCTCTGGCCGCGCCCCGGTTCGCGTGACGTTTCACGCACCAATTCCCGCGCCGCAGATCGCGGCAAAGGGGCGTGTGCGCAGGGCGGCGCTGGATGATTTCGGCGCGCAGGTGATGGCGCGGATTGCCGAGGGTCTGCCGGATGATTTGCGCGGCAGGCACAGCTCATGTCCAGACGCCCGCGCCGCGGCGGAGGCGGTTTCAGCGTACCCGTTTGACGCGCCGGAGATGCGGGGGATTTAAGTCAGCCAGCACTTCAATTACCCTTGAAATTCGGCGTGCGCTTTTCGAGGAAAGCCGCAATGGCCTCGCGCTGGTCCTCGCTTGAGGCAGCAAGCATGAATTGGTCCCGGTCCATGAAGCTCGTGGCATGGGCCAACGGCTGCGCGGCGACATCGACGGCTTGCTTCGTCATCCTGAGGGCGAGGGGTGGCAGGGCGGCATAGTCTGCGGCGAGTTTGAGCGCGGCGTCGACAGCGCCTCCCGGCGGCGTGACCTCGTCGATCAGACCCCAGTCAAACGCCTGCCGTGCAGTGATTTTCTGGCCGAGGGCAATCACACGCTTGGCCCGCGACGGCCCAAGAAGCGCGACAAGGCGCGGCACGGATCGCCAGCTCATATTCATTCCGAGGGGCACTTCAGGCAGACGAAAGTGGGCGTCCTCGGCTGCGATCCTGTGGTCGCAGGATACAGCCAGCGCCAAGCCGCCGCCTATGCAGAAGCCTTCAATGGCCACGATGGTGATCTGTTCAAGATCGGCCCAAGCCTGGCATAAGTCAGGTCCCAGGCGCATCGCCTGACGCTGCTCAAGCAGTGAGTGGTCAGCGCGCGAGAGGCGGGCATTGTCCTTAAGGTCCGCGCCGGCGGAGAAAACGGCCTCGCCATTCAGGACAACCACGGAGGTCTGGGTGTCCTCGTGCAGATGCGCGGCAGCGGTTTTCAGCTCGGTCATGGCCTGGATCGAGAGCGCATTCAGCCCATCACCGCGATCAAGCGTAACCGTCGCGATCCGGCCGCGGCGCCTCAGGGACACGAATTCACCGACCTGCTGGAGGGCGTCTGATGTCGTCACGCGTGCGCCTCACTCTGTTTGTCTCACGTTTATCAGCATGCCTCGGGCGCGGCGGGCCACACAAGTCCAGCGCGCCTGGTCCTTGACCGGATGCGCCCACATCCTCACATGTGGTCCAGTGAAATTCACCGGCGCGAGAGGAGCGCAATCGAATGTCTGACGACGTGCAGAAGGCCATCGACGAGGCCGTCAAATCCAATGACGTGGTTCTGTTCATGAAGGGCACGCCAACGTTTCCGCAATGCGGATTCAGTTCCACAGTGGTGCAGATCCTGGATGTGCTCGGCGTGGAATATGTCTCGACCAATGTTCTGGAAGACATGGGCGTGCGCGAAGGCATCAAGGCCTACAGCGACTGGCCGACGATCCCGCAGCTCTATGTAAGGGGCGAGTTTGTCGGCGGCTGCGATATACTGCGCGAGATGTATGAGAGTGGCGAGCTGCGCGACTATATGAAGGAAAAGGGCGTCGAACTGGCGGCGTAGCCCGAGGTCTTGGATTGGAGTAGAGTTGCTATCATGCTGCTCGAAATTGACGACAAAACTGCCAGCTTGATCCAGACCGCACTGGACATTGGCGCGTATCCCAACGAACAGGCCCTTCTCGATGCGGGCCTCGACGATGCGCGCGCCAAGGTCGCAATATGGGTCAAGGAGATGCAGAGGCGTGACCGCGAGGATGCCAGGATCCCCAGCGAGGCGGCCTTTTCGCAGGTGCGCGCCCACCTTGAGGCACTGCGCGGTGAGATCGAGGGCGAGTGAGGCGAGTTGTTCTTCTTGACACAGCGCTTTCAGAATTGACCGCGATCTCGGAGTGGATCGCGAGGCGATCAGGGAGTGTGGATGCGGGCTTGAGAGTGTCAGGCCAACTTTACGCCAAATGTCAGTCTCTAGCCGCATTGCCGATTGAAATCGGCGTCTCTGCCGATATTGAAGCACCGAACTTGGGTTTGAGCCGCTACCCTCACAAGAATTTCGTTCTCTACTTGCGCTATCCGGATGATCAGACCCTCGAAGTCGTCACCATTCTCTGGGGCGGGCGCGACCGAAGCCGATACTTTGAAAGCCTACTGCGAAACAAAAAACCATGACCTCAATCCAGACACCCGCGCGCGCGACGCCAAAAGTCGGAATTGTCTCCCTCGGCTGCCCCAAGGCGCTGGTGGATTCTGAGCGGATCATCACGCGCCTGCGTGCCGAAGGCTACGCGATCTCTGGCGACTATGAGGGCGCTGATCTCGTTCTGGTGAACACGTGCGGGTTTCTCGACTCTGCGCGCGAGGAAAGCCTGGACGCCATCGGCGAGGCGATCGAACAGAACGGAAAAGTCATCGTGACTGGGTGTCTGGGCGCAGAACCGGACGTCATCGAGAAAGCCCATCCCAAGGTGCTCGCGATCACAGGTCCGCATCAGTATGAGCAGGTGATGGGCGCGGTGCATGAGCATCTTGCGCCACCGCCGGACCCCAAGCGCGACCTCATCCCCGAAAGCGGACTGCGCCTCACCCCACGCCACTATGCCTATCTGAAGATTTCAGAAGGCTGCAACAATCGCTGCAGCTTCTGCATCATTCCGAAGCTGCGCGGCGATCTCGTCAGCCGACCCATCCACCACGTGCTGACCGAAGCCGAGCGCCTTGTTGCAGCTGGCGTGAAGGAGCTGAGCGTCATCAGCCAGGATACGTCCGCCTATGGGCTGGACGTGAGGTACGCGCCTCAAACCTGGAAAGGTACCGAATACCAGACGCGGTTTCTCGACCTTGCAAAAGGCCTGTCCACCCTCGGGGCCTGGGTGCGGCTGCACTATGTCTACCCCTACCCCCATGTGGACGACGTCATTCACCTGATGGCAGATGGCGCCATTCTTCCGTATCTGGACATTCCCTTCCAACACGCATCGCCTCGCGTTCTGAAGGCGATGAAACGGCCCGCAAAGCAGGAACGGGTGCTGGAGCGGATCAAGGCTTGGCGCGAGGCTGTGCCGGACTTGGCGATCCGCTCCACCTTCATCGTCGGCTTTCCCGGCGAGACCGAGGAAGACTTCGAAATCCTGCTCGACTTCATTCAAGAGGCGAAGATCGACCGGGCCGGCTGCTTCAAATACGAGAATGTCGCCCACGCGGACAGTCGCGACCTGCCGGACCATGTGCCTGAAGCGCTGAAGGAAGAGCGCTGGCATCGCTTCATGGCGGCGCAGGCAGACGTGTCTGCGGCACGAGCGGCCGCCCAGATCGGCACGGTGCAGGATGTGATCATCGACGGGCCGGACGAAGAAGCGGGCAGCTATATCGGCCGGTCAAAGGCAGACGCGCCTGAGATCGATGGCGTGGTATATGTTCAATCCGAGGCCGCGCTCACGCCTGGCGATATCATCCGTGCGTCCATTCAGGATGCTGACGAATACGACCTCTACGCCACGCTGGCGTAGTCACCAGGCGCCGCGCCGCAGCCCTGCCCAGAGATAGAACCACAGCGTCGGTGCATAGTACTGTCGGCTCGGCAGATCGACCGTATACGGTTTCAGCTCACCGCGGATTGCCTCGCCCATGACCTCGACCACGGCCTGGCGCGAGCGCGCCGCCATCAGCCACATATAAGTGTGCAGATTGTCCGCCTTCGTGGTCTCTATGCGGACCTGTTTGAGCACATCGCCCGTGTCCACACCTTCATCGACCAAATGCAGCGTGGTGCCGAAATGCTCCGGCTCGCCGCGCGCAAGAGCGAAGTATCCGCCATTGATGCCGCGATACGCCGGGTTGATGCCCGAATGGTAATTGATGAAAGGCGCGTCGACGCAGCCGAGCGTCTTCGACCGGATCATCCGTGTGGAGACGACATAAACTGCCTTGGGCGACAGCCGCTGCAGCGCGTCTCGCGCCTCGTCGGAATTCACGGAGGGAACGTGTATAATTTCCTGGTCAGGGTCTGGCTCTGGCTTGAGAGCCTCGCTCGCGACCAACTCAGGCACACGCCCCTTGGAAAGCGGCTTGGTCAGCTTGGCCAACACCATGGCGCCCCATTGACCCGCGACCTCAATCGCGCCGAGCTTGCGCAGCCGCCGCTTCCAGAAAACGCCGGCCGGCTCGCCCTCCTCTTGAATGACCGGGAAGGGACCATAAGCCTCGCGCAGGGCATTGATCGTGATCCAGGCGTGGGGCCCGCCCGCGGTGATGGCGACCAGATCAGTGGATCCGCATTGCTGTTCCATCGCGCCCCCCATTGAGCTTACGCTGCGTGTTCAACGGCATTCTGAAGATCAGCTAGCGCTGTTTCCAGCACTGCAGGATCACTCGCTTCGACCATGATGCGGATCAGGGGCTCGGTCCCAGACTTGCGCACAAGCACCCGTCCATCCGCACCCAGACGCTCGGTCACCTCAGCCAGCTTTTTCTGCACGCTGGGGGACTGAAGCGGATCCGCGCTGGTGTAGCGAACGTTCACCAGTTTCTGCGGCACAGGCTGGAACACCGAGGAAATCTCCGAAAACGCGCGTCCGTCCTTCGCCGCGGCGGACAGCACATGCAGAGCAGCCAGCAGGCCGTCGCCCGTGGTGCCCGCGTCGAGCATCACGATGTGGCCTGATTGTTCCCCGCCAAGATTGAAGCCGTCCTCACGAAGCGCCGCTACGACATGCTTGTCGCCCACCTTGGTGCGCGGCATGGATAATCCGAGCGCTGACAAATGACGCTCAAGCCCCAGATTTGACATGACCGTTGTGACAACACCGCCGCCTTTAAGGCGTCCTTCGGCCTGATCATGGTGGATGAGGCCGGAAAAGTGGTCGATGGCGACCAGTTGCTGGCCCTGCTTGCCACCTCGATGCAG
>JBCBGD010000071.1:0-11131 GCA_038527085.1 Pseudomonadota bacterium
CGTCCGACAGGCCATAGGCAAAGCCCGCCGTGTGGCTCATCAGTTCCGCCATGGTCGGCGCGCGCGGCGCAGGCACCGGATCTCCGCCCTCGACATGGACGGTGAGGTTTTCGAACTCGGGGACAAACTTGGTGATCGGGTCATCGAGGGCAAATGCGCCGTCCTCATACAGCATCAGCAACGCGACCGCCGTGATCGGCTTTGACATCGAGTAGATCCGGAAGATCGTGTCGTCTTCCAGGGGCGCGCCATCGGCCTCGCGGCGAATGCCTGTCCTGACATGGCTGACGACATCGCCGTCCTCCAGCAGCAGGGTCGCGATGCCAGCGGTGTCTCCATCGCTGACATATTGCGCCATGCGCGCTTCCAGGGTCGCTAATCCATCCTGAGAGAAGGTGTCGCTCTGGACTTCGGTGGAAACCTCCGGCCAGGAATCGGAAAATGTTTGCGGCTCTGGCGCGTCGGGTGGCGGCGCACTGGTTGCGGCGCACGCCGCCAAAGCCAAGGACGCGATAACAGACGCACCAATTCCCAGTCGAGCCATATGCGGCCTCCCTCATCTCTGGGATGGAGGATTGCCGCGCCCGCCGCTCAACAGCAAGGGGGCGGTGCCCACAAATTCGCGAGCCTCGCCCGTGGGCGCTCAGGCCGCCGCGTCGAAATAGGGCCTGTCGCCCGCAATCGTGACGCGCTCCATCACACGCACTTCGGGGTAGTAGTCCGAGGCGGCAAAATGCTGGCAGGCCCGGTTGTCCCAGAAGGCGATGGAGCCCGGCGCCCAGCGAAAGCGGCACTGGATCTCGGGATTGGCCGCTGTGCGGTAGAGCCGCGCCAGGAGCGCGTCACTCTCGGCGCGGTCCATGTCCTTGATGTGGCTGGTGAAGCCGCCGTTGACGTAAAGTGTGCGGTTGCCTGTCTCAGGGTGGGTGCGCACCACCGGGTGCTCCATGGGGGGATATTTGTCGTGCAGTTCCTCAGGCTTCTTGTTCAGGCGCTTGGCGAAGACGCGGGCGATGTCGTGCACGGCAACGGCTCCCGTGATCAGGTCCTTCGTCTCGTCATCAAGGCGCTCATAGGCCAGCTGCATGTTCGCAAATAGCGTATCGCCACCGACCGTTGGCAGTTCGATGGCGCGCAGGATGGAGCCGAGGGAGGGCTCGGCGCGCCAGGTCACGTCTGAGTGCCACATGTTTTCAGACCCGCGCGATTTCGGCCCGTGCGCGATGCGGAGCACCTCGCGGTCCTCCTGGTCCTTGGGCGTGGCGGGATGGATTTCGAGCTCGCCAAAGGCGCGCGCAAAGGCGATATGCTGGGCGCGCGTGATGTCCTGGTCACGGAAGAAGATGACCTGGTAGGTTAGCAGCGCCTGGCGCAGGTCTGCGATCAGCTCGTCGTCAATCTTGGCGAGATCGACGCCCTCGATCTCTGCGCCGATGGCCGGCGTCATGGGCCGTGCCTGGAAGCGTGTGAACTGCGCAGGGTCTGCGTGAATGGTCATGTGTGGTCCTCCCGGTCTTTTTGTTGGGTTCAGGCTACGCCAACGGCGCGCTATGGGGAAGCCATGCAGCTTCCGCCCCTGATTCCCGCCACGCTCCAGCGCCGCTACAATCGCTTTCTCGCCGATGTCGTTCTCGAGGAATCAGGCGAGGCGCTGACGGCGCATTGCCCCAATCCCGGCTCGATGATGGGGTTGAAGACGCCGGGCAGCCGGGTCTGGCTCTCGACCTCCGACAATCCCAAGCGCAAGTTGAAACACACGTTGGAGCTGGTCGAGGCCGATAACGGGCTGGTGGCCATCAACACGAACAATCCCAACAAGCTCGCCGAGGAAGCCGTCCGGGCGGGCACCATTCTATCGCTCGCAGAGTTCGACACGCTGAGGCGCGAGGTGAAATATGCCGAACGCTCCCGCATCGATCTGTTGCTTGAGACCGAGGGGCAGAAGACCTTCGTTGAAGTGAAGAACTGCCACCTGATGCGCACACCTGGCCTGGCGGAGTTTCCAGACAGCGTGACCGCGCGCGGCGCAAAGCACCTGGTCGATCTGGCCGGCGAAGTGGCCGCAGGACATCGCGCTGTGATGCTGTTCATCGTCCAACGTTCCGACTGCGAGGCCTTTGCGACGGCGCCGGATCTCGACCCCACCTACCACGGCGGACTGAAGGCAGCGGCCGAGGCGGGGGTGGAAGTTCTGGTCCATGACTGTCATATCACCACCAGTGAAATCTCTGTGCGCGGCGCCCTGCCATGGGTGAGCGCGCCGGGCGAGACTGAGGCCGCTTCAGAATGAACGTTGTAGACACCGATCTCATGCCCATGCGGACGGGCGAAATCCGCCTCCATGACGAGGCGGGCTTTGAAGGCATGCGCAAGGCAGGCCGGCTGGTTGCCGAATGCCTCGACATGCTCGTCGGCGAAGTGAAACCCGGCGTCTCCACGGGCCATCTCGATGATCTGATCCGCGAGTTTGTCTACGACCATGGCGCGCACTCAGCCACGATCGGATATCGCGGATACCGCCACGCCTCGTGCATTTCGCTCAACCACGTCATCTGCCACGGCATCCCTGGGCCGCGTGTGCTCAAGGATGGCGACATCATGAACATCGACGTGACCGTGATCGTGGACGGCTGGCACGGCGACCACAGCCGGATGTACGCGGCGGGCACGCCCAAGCGCAAAGCCGAGCGCCTGATGGACTTGACCTACCAGGCGCTGATGGCCGGCATCGACGCGATCAAGCCCGGCGCCAATCTCGGCGACATCGGCGCGGCCATCGCCGCCATTGCGCGCAAGAACCGGTTGGCGATCGTCGACGATTTCTGCGGGCATGGTCTCGGCCGCCTGTTCCACGACGAGCCGAACGTTGTGCACAATGCCAAGGCGGGCACAGGCCCTGAGCTGAAGCCCGGAATGTTCTTCACTGTCGAGCCGATGCTGAACCTCGGCCGCAAGGACGCTGCGATCCTGTCTGACGGCTGGACCGCCGTGACCCGCGACCGCCAGCTGTCGGCCCAGTTCGAACATTCCGTCGGCGTGACCGAGGACGGCGTGGAAATCTTCACCACCAGCCCGAAAGGCTACCATACCCCGCACACCGTGGGGGCTGAGGGCTGAGCGAGACCAAGCCCCACTGGCAAGGCCACCGCGAGCGGCTGCGTGGCAAGCTCCTGAAGCGCGGGCCTGGCGCGCTTGATGATTATGAACTGCTCGAAACGCTGCTCTTCGCGTTCATCCCGCGCCGGGATGTGAAGCCCGTCGCCAAGGCTTTGCTCAAGCGTTTCGGCTCGATTTCGGCGGTGATCAGCGCGGAAAGCCGCGATCTGGTCTCCATTGACGGGATCGGCGAGACGGCAGCGGCCTATCTGCGCGCGACCAATGAGCTGCACCAGCGCGCCGCGCGCGAAGAAATCGCCGCCCGGCCCGTGATTTCCTCCTGGAACGCGTTGCTCGCCTATGTGCGCCAGGCGCTGCAGCACGAAACGCGCGAGCAGTTCCGCGTCATCTTCCTCGACCGGAAGAACCAGCTGATCGCGGACGAGGTGATGGGCCAGGGCACGGTGGACCACGCGCCTGTATACCCCCGTGAGATCGCCCGGCGCGCCCTAGAGCTGGCCTCAAGCGCGCTGATCCTGGTGCACAACCACCCCTCGGGCGACACCACGCCCTCGCGCGCTGATATCGATATGACGCGGGAAATCATCGACGCGCTGACGCCTCTGGAGATCACGGTGCATGACCACCTGATTGCCGGAAAAGGCGGGGTCACAAGCTTCAAGAGCAGCGGCCTGATCTGACAGCCGACTGAATGTACTTGCGCGCCCCGCGCGCCGCGTTACGTTGCAGCCACAACGATAAACGCCGTCAAAGGATGGTTACTTGGGAGGTTCGGCATGACCGATATGACGGCGGGCAAGGCCCCGGCGATGGATGTTGGCCAGTCCTATGGCAGCTTTCCCTATCGCACCTATGTGCTCCTCACACTGACGGTTGTTTACACGTTCAACTTCATCGACCGGATCCTGATTTCGGTCGTCAGCGTGCCGATCATCAACGAGTTCGGCCTGTCGCAATTCCAGTTCGGTCTGCTGTCGGGCATCGGGTTCGCGCTGTTCTACACCCTGCTCGGCATTCCCATTGCGAACCTGTCTGAACGCGTCAGCCGTAAGCTCATCATCGGCATTTGCGTGATCCTCTGGTCTCTGGCGACTGTGCTGTGCGGCTTTGCGACCGGGTTTGTCACTCTCCTCATCGCGCGCATGTTGGTAGGCGTCGGAGAAGCTGGCTGCACGCCCCCTGCCAACTCCATGATCAGCGACTATTACAAGCCGCTGGCGCGCCCCACGGCGCTTGGAATTTATGCCATGGGCGTGACCGCTGGCGGGCTATTGGCGCAGGTCTTTGGCGGCGTCATCCTGGACATCTTCTCCTGGCGCGAAGCCTTTATCTATGTCGGTGCACCAGGCATCATTCTGGGTCTCATCGTCCTTTTCACCCTTAAAGAGCCACCCCGCGGTTATAGCGATCCGGCCGGAACCAAACGTCCTGAAAAGGCAGGGTTTGGCGAAGCGATCGGCGAGATTTTCTCCAAGCCGACCTTCTGGATCATGACCACGGGGGCCACAATTGCCGCCTTTGCGGGTTACTCTTTGACAGGCCTGCAGCCCCAGCACGTTGTCTTCACCCACGGCTTTACGCCCGCAGAAACAGCGCTGATGTTCATGGCGCCTGTCGGGCTCGCGGCAACGCTCGGCGCTTTCCTTGGTGGCTACCTGACGGAGCAGGCGTCGAAGAGTTCGGCGACCGCCGCAACCTGGGTGCCCGGCGTCGCGTTTCTGTTCTGCGCGCCGATTTACGCGACAGCGTTTCTGCTCGGCGACTCCACCATGATGCTGATCGCCCTCATGGTCGCGAGCATGCTGCAGTATTTCTATCTCGGCGCCCAATACAACATCGCCCAGGCCGTCGTGAGCTTGCGCGTTCGTGCGACCTCCGTGGCCATTCTCCTCTTCGTCGTGAATCTCATCGGATATGGCGTAGGCCCGCCCACGCTCGGCATCGTGGCCGACGCCCTGACCACAGGATGGATTGCCAACAGCGACGTCGCAGGACAGATCACGGCGACCTGCAGCCTGACCGATCCGGAATTGAGCGATACGCTTTTGGGCGCCTGCCGCGAGGCGCGCGCCTATGGCGTGAAATGGGCCTGCGTGACGGCCACATGCCTTTTCGCGTTTGCAGGGCTGTTCTTCCTGCTTTCGGGCCGGACTTTCCTGCGTGACCTTTACGTGAACCAGAAAAGCGCCGAAGCTACCGCCTGACACAGATCAGCGCGCACTGACGAGACCGGAAAAACCGGCAGGTCAGCCAGGCGCGTGTCGGGAGGAAGACAATGAGTGACGCCACAGCGGAGGCCGCACCGGCCTCTGCCACCACATCCGCTGCGGACGGTTTCGGATCGAAGGGCTATCGCGCCTATGTGCTCAGCGCCCTTCTGATCGTCTACATTTTCAATTTCATCGACCGGACCATCGTCAACATCCTCACCGAGCCCATCAAGCTCAGCTTTGGGCTTGAGGACTGGCAGATGGGGCTGCTCGGCGGTCCGGCTTTCGCCGTGCTCTATACCTTTCTTGGCATACCGATCGCGCGCACGGCGGAACGCTACAACAGGGTCATCATCATCGCTGTGGCGGTAGCGATCTGGAGTCTGTTCACGGCGCTGTGCGGCTTTGCCGCGTCGTTCCTGGTGCTTTTCCTGTTCCGCGTGGGCGTCAGCATCGGCGAAGCTGGCTGCACACCGCCGGCACAGTCCCTGATCGCGGACTATTTCAAGCCCTCAAGCCGTGCCACGGCCGTTTCGATCTATGCCCTCGGCGTGCCGCTTGGCGGCATGTTTGCCTCAATTTTCGGCGGACAGCTGGCCGGCCTGCAGGGCGCCGATGTGGGGGCCTGGATCAATTCCATCGGGCTGGGATTCCTGTTTGGAGATATTGACTGGACGACGGTCGAGGGCTGGCGCATCGCCTTTGTGGCTGTGGGCCTGCCCGGCCTCATTGTCTCGCTCGTTGTCTGGCGCACGGTGACGGAACCACCGCGCGGCTACACCGACCCAGCAGCGCTGCAGGGGCTCGAAAAAGCCGGTTTCGGAGAAGCGCTCGGCGTTTTGATGAGAAAGCCCGCCTATCGGCACGTGGTGATTGGAGCGATGCTGGCATCGTTCGTCGGCTACGGGGTTGGCCAGTTCACCACGTCCTTCCTGATCCGCACACACGGGCTCTCCATCCAGACCGCGTCCCTGCTGTTCGGCATCATCCTTGGCGTGATGGCCGCCATAGGCGTGTTTTCCTCTGGCTGGCTGTCGGACAAGCTGTCGAAACGCCATCCGAACGCCTTGTCCTGGCTTCCAGCTCTCGGAATGGGCGCGTCGGTGCCGCTTTACGCTTTTGGCTTCCTGACGGACAATCTCTGGCTGGCCATGCCGCCGCTGATGATCGCGGCGATGATCCACTATTTCTACCTCGGCCCGATGTATGCCGTGTCCGGCGGCGTGGTCGACAGCCGCATGCGCGCCACCTCCGTGGCGATCACGCTGTTCGTGGTCAACCTGCTCGGCTATGGCCTTGGACCGCCCATCATCGGAATCCTGTCTACTTTCTTGAAGACCATGTTCCTGAATGGCGAAGGGCTCGGACTGACGCTGGAAGCCTGCAAACCGTTGATGACGCTGGCGCCCGAGGCCAAGGCTGCGCTGGCCGGCACGGACGCGACCAACCTTGCCGCCTGCGCCAGCGCCGATGCACGCGGCCTGCAATGGTCGATCGTGATCTTCATCTGCGGGTATGGCTGGGCGGCGTTGCACTATCTGCTCGCTGGCCGCACGCTCCAGCGCGACATGGTTGCCAACGCTGCCAGCTGACGCCACGCTGCCGAGATGGCAGTTTACACCCTTGTCGACGACGATGCCCTCGACGCGTTCCTCACCGAGTACGATCTCGGCGCGGCGCGCAGCTTCAAGGGCATCGCGGAGGGCGTTGAGAACTCGAACTATTATCTCGAAACCGAGCGGGGCCGGTACATCCTGACGCTGTTCGAAAAGCGCGTGGATGCCGGCGACCTGCCCTATTTCATCGGCCTGAAGCAGCACCTGGCGGCAAAGGGGTTTCCCTGCCCCGAGCCCATTCTCGGGCGCGATGGCGCCGCGCTGCGCACCCTTTGCGGGCGCCCCGCCATCATTGTCAGCTTCCTGGATGGGCTGAGCCCGCGGCGGCCGAATCGGGAGCATTGCCGCGGGATTGGCGCGGCTCTCGCCCGCATGCATCTGGCGCTGGCCGATTTTGAGATGCAGCGCCCTAATGCGCTGGGGCCAGGTAGCTTTCGGGCGCTCTGGAAGACCTGTCGGAGCGGCGCCGAGGCGCTGCAACCGGGCCTTGAGGACGAAATCAACGCCGATCTGGATGCGGTCACGGCGGCCCAAGGCCAGTCGTCTGCCCTGCCGCGCGGCACCATCCATGCCGACCTTTTCCCCGACAATGCGTTTTTCCTCGGCAATGACTTCTCAGGCATCATCGACTTCTATTTCGCCTGCAGCGATGCCCTGGCCTACGACATCGCCATCTGCCTGAATGCGTGGGCGTTCGACGATGTCGGCTCTTCCAGCGGGCTGCAATATGCCTACAGCCATGGCGCAGCACTGCTGGCGGGATACCAGTCGGTGCGCCCGCTTGAAGCTGTTGAGCAAGCCGCCTTGCCGGTGCTGTGCCGCACGGCAGCGCTGAGGTTCTTCCTCACGCGTATGGTCGATTGGACCTCGACTCCGGCAGATGCCTTGGTGAGGCCCAAGAATCCTCTGGAATATGCCCAACGCCTGCGCTTTCATCGCGAGGCGAAGGACGCATCCAGCTACGGACTTTAAGGGGAGGCGCGCATGGATGAGACGCCAACTGCCGCGCAGCCGACCTCTGAGACGGCGCCCTACAGACCGGACGAGCGCCCTGCAAGCTATTCGGTGCCCAGCGGCCACCGGCTCAAGCGTCTGTGGCTCGGCGCCTTTCTTGGCGCGATCACGGCGGTGCTGGCGGTTGCCTTCGTGGCGCTTGTGTTCGCCACAGTGGTTTGGGCGATTGGCGAATTGATCCTCGGTCAGGGCACGCTGGATTCCAGTTTCGATGGCAATCCTTTGGTGCTCGGCGCGGCGGGCGCCATCCTGGCCAGCATCATGAACTGGTATGTCTTCTTCATCACCATCCCCATCGCCACGCTGGTCTTGAGGTTTTCCCTCGGACGGCTTCCTGGAAAAGGCGTGACACGTGCGGTGCCTTATCTGCGCTGGGGGTCGATCTGGGGCGCCATCCTCGTGTCATTCCCATCGATGCTCGGGGGCATGTTGCTGTTTGGCATCGGCACCACCGGGCGCTCGGGCGGCAATGGCGGCGACACGCTCCAGGTGTTCGCAGGCGCGGCGATGACGGGTGCTGTGATCGGCGCGATTGCAGGCCTTGGCGTGGCAGGCATGTTCATGCTGATCGTGCGGCCCAAATCGCAGATCAAACTCGCCGATCCAGCCAGCGCCTTCTGATCCGGATCTGGCTTGCGCGATGCCAAGGCGGGTCTTAGGTGGAGCGCGATGACAGACCTGATCGAAATCTGGACCGATGGCGCGTGCTCGGGCAATCCCGGGCCCGGCGGCTGGGGCGCCCTCCTAAAATCCGGCGGCCACGAGAAAGAGCTGTGTGGCGGCGAGCCGGAGACCACAAACAACCGCATGGAGATGCAGGCCGCGATCGAAGCGCTTGGGGCCCTGAAGCGCCCGTCAAAAGTCCGGCTGCACACCGACAGCACTTATCTGAAAGACGGTCTGACCAAGTGGATCCATGGCTGGAAGCGCAACGGCTGGAAGACAGCAGCGAAGAAGCCGGTGAAGAACAAGGACCTCTGGCAGGCCCTGGAAGAAGCCACGGCGCGCCACGAGATCGAGTGGATCTGGGTGAAAGGCCATGCGGGCGACCCCGGCAACGAGCGCGCTGACGAGCTGGCCCGAAGTGGTATCCCCAGCGGCAACTGAGCCCTCCCTCCGGCCTGCGACACCTGCGTTATCAATCCTTCATATTTTTCGCTTGTGGAAAGCGCGCCTGTGAGTTAATGGGTTTTGCTCAGAATGCGCAAAAGGGGCGGACGAGGCGCCTGCGCAGAGACTTTTTCCGGCGTTGAAGGTCCACAAGGCTTGAAAACGCCACTGAGTGTGACCAACTTATACTCAGATTGAGTAAAACTGTTCCCGGCCAACCTGTTCGGGGTGAAAAGGAGGTTGTGATGGCGAGACTGATCGATAGCGGGCCTGGATGCCCAACGCCCACGCCGCGCCGCGCGGAGTCTGCCGCTGAGGCACGCGGCCTGGCGTATATGTCTGACGTAAAGGCCGCCACGGACGCGCTTTATCCGCTGGTCAAGGACTTCATCACGCCGATGGAGTGGCCCGCCATTGCGCCGCTGGTTCATGCGATCAACACCATCAAGGCCGAGAAGGATGCGGTCATCCTGGCGCACAACTACATGACGCCGGACATTTTCCGCCTCGTCGGCGATTTCCGCGGCGACAGCCTGCAGCTGGCGCGTGAGGCCGCTGAGACCGAAGCCAGCGTCATCGTCCAGGCCGGCGTTCACTTCATGGCCGAGACCTCAAAGATCCTCGCGCCCGAGAAGACGGTGCTGATCCCTGACATGCGCGCGGGCTGTTCGCTCGCCGCGTCGATCACGGGCGAGGATGTGCGCCTGATCAAGGAGAAGTATCCTGACTATCCGATCGTGACGTATGTGAACACGACAGCGGATGTGAAAGCCGAGTGCCACATTACGTGCACGAGCTCGAACGCGGCGCAGGTGGTGGAAGCCATCGCGGCGGAATGGAACACCGATACGGTGATCCTTGTGCCCGACCAGTATCTCGCCAAGAACGTCGCCGCGCAGACGGACATCAAGATCATGACCTGGCCCGGCGCGTGCGAAGTGCACGAGCTGTTCAGCGCCGATGATGTCGAGCAGTTGCGCGAGGCCCATCCCGGCGTCGTGATCCTTGCCCACCCTGAATGCCCGCCGGATGTGCTGGAAGCCGCTGACTTCGCAGGCTCCACCGCTGCCCTTGCCAACTATGTCGGCGAGAACCAGCCTGCCCGCGTCGTGCTGCTCACCGAATGCTCGATGAGCGACAATGTGGCCGCAGAAAACCCTGGCGTGGACTTCATTCGCCCGTGCAATCTCTGCCCGCACATGAAGCGGATCACGCTTGAGAACATCTATGACTGCCTAGTCGAGATGAAGCACGAAGTGGTCATCGATGAAGACGTGCGTGTGCGCGCCAAGGCCGCCATCGACGCGATGCTGAACTTGCCGAAAATGGCGAAACCGCTCGCTTTCGAGACCGGTCTGAAGCCGATGGACATCGATGTCGTCGAAGTTGAGCGCGTCAGCGCCTGAATTTGAACTTGAAACCGCCAGGTCCACATTGGACACTGGCGGTTGCGGTTTCAGGCACTGAGCGAGGTCCCATGTTTCAGAAGGCTTTCCTGCTGGCGTGCCTTGCGCTTTCCGGCCTGCTGGCGTCCACCGCATCGGCGGACGCCGATCCCAATGACATTCTCGGCGCCTGGTCGTTCCAGACCCAACCCTACCGCGATGGCCAATGCGTGATGACCGGTACCATGTACCTCTCCGACGATCCCGCACAGGAAGAAGGCGTTTATGGCTGTGAGCTCACCGCGCTGGAGATGTGCTCGCTCTGGGGCCAGTCCATTGTCCGCCAGACCTGCGAAGCGCGCCGGTTCGGCAATCAGGTGTCAGTGCGCTCTGAAATCGCAGAAGTGCTGGAACGCAAGGGCGAGCTGGAAGACTTCGCATTTAACTACGTGCCCGACAATTTCGCCCTGACCGTGAAAAGCGCCTCGCGCATGTATGGCGCCTTGGTATCTGCCGTCAGCGCACCTGTCGAGTTCCGCCGCCGCACGGAAGGCATTTCGTGAAACCGCGTCGGATTCTTGCCCTCGCAGCGCTTCTGGCCTGCCTGACCTGTCCAGCGGTCGCCGAAGGGCCTCCGATCGAAGACAGCGCTGTGCGCCACTCCATCACCGGGTCATGG
>JBCBGD010000072.1:0-10961 GCA_038527085.1 Pseudomonadota bacterium
CTGGACTGCGGCTGACATGTCCGCCATCGGGCAGGATCTGCGCGGTGGATTCGTTTTCCAGGCGCTCAAGGCCGGACTGCAATTTCCCGGCATCACCGCTCAATGCGCCGATCAGGGTCTGTATGGCTCCAATCCTGAACCTTGCATCAATGTCGACCGTCGTGTCGGCCAGCGCCTCCAGATGGGAGACCTGGCGCCGAAGAGTGTTCAATCGGAGTTTTGTGGACGGTGCTTCGGGGTCGGCAAATAACAGCGACCCGCACCGCATCCAGTTCCACACCCTGTCGGCGCACGGACCTGCGCGCCAGGAAAAGCCATCAAACTTCCCGTGCGTGTCGATCCAGGTATCGACGAGAGCCACCGCCGCGGCGGGCCCGCCCTCGGGCTGGTTCGCCAGATCTACGATCCAGTCGAACCGGTGCATCCTGTCCTGGAAGTGCAGCGACGCGCCAGGAATGTCCCAGGGCGCCAAGGTTCCAGCCTGGTCGTAGCGCTCCGCGCCAGCGCGCCAAATGCCGCCAAGAACAGCGCCGCCGCGGAGGGGATCATGGGGGGCAGGATGGATGAACCGGGACCAATCAAAGGCGGGCGAGGGAGTGGTCACCACCTTCAGCCATTGGCTCGCACTTGGTTTCGCCGCCTCGCCAAGACCACCGCGGAAGCGGCGCCACAGTGCGGCGTCCTCTTCAGGGGTGCGTCCCTGCAAATTTGACCTACCGACCGGCGCGCTCATGAACTTTGTACTCTACCACCAAACTACGCTGACTGACTAAGCAAATGACTTTGGACGAAGCATTTCGATGTTTTCGGCATAGGATTGGGCTCCCCCCTTGAAGACCGCGGATCCCGCCACCAGCACGTCCGCCCCCGCTTCGATGGCCTTTGGCGCAGTTTCGGAATTCACGCCCCCATCCACCTCCAGCATGATGGAGCGTCCCGAAGAGTCAATCATCGCGCGAAGGCGTCGTATCTTTCTCACCTGTGAGGCGATGAAGGCCTGGCCGCCAAAACCGGGGTTCACGGTCATGACCAAGATAAGGTCAACCTCGTCGATCAGAGGTTCGGCGACTTCTGCAGGCGTTCCCGGATTAAGCGAAATCCCTGGCTTCATTCCTGCGGCGCGGATGGCCTGGAGCGTCCGGTGCGTGTGCGGGCCAGCTTCAGGATGCACCGTAAGGATATCTGCGCCTGCGTCCGCGAAGGCAGCGATATACTTGTCCGGCTCGGAGATCATCAGGTGCACGTCAAAGGGCTTTTCCGTGTGCGGCCTCAGCGCTTTTATGATCGGAGGGCCGAGCGTCAGATTAGGCACAAAATGCCCATCCATCACGTCAACGTGGATGAAGTCTGCGCCAGCCTCGTCAATTGCGCGAATTTCCTCTCCCAGACGAGCGAAATCTGCCGAGAGAATCGAGGGTGACACCAATACACGTCCCATACGAGCTTGGTATGGAAAAAACACCGCCCGCACAAGGCGGGCGATGCAACACTTACGAGAATAATGGGATTGCCTTCTGCTAAGCCTAGCTCGCTGGTACGACGCGAACGCCATCCTCGCGATAGACAACGTTTACACGCGCGCCAGGCGCAAAATAGGTGTCCACGCCCTGGTAGATTTCAGCCATGTCGCCGTCTTCGAACCGCACGGTGTAGGCGTAACCAGGGCGCGTGTTCAGCGCCTTGCCGGCTTCATTGCCTGCAACGCCGCCAAGCACCGCGCCGGCAACACCGCCAGCCGTCTGCGCCTTGTCGCCGCCGCCGAGGGTCGATCCCGCAATGCCGCCGAGCACAGCACCCGTTGCCGCACCGACGATAGAATTGTCGGGACGGATCTGAATCTCACGCACCGCCGTGACGGTGGCCGCATAAACGGTTGCGGCTTGTCCGGCCGCGCCAGGCGTCACGGTATTCGCGCCATAGCTGTTGGCGCAGCCTGTGAGCGCGATGGCCATGGCGGCGCATGCGCCAGCGAAAAGGTGTTTGCCCTTGCGGACTGAGAGGATTGAAACGGTCATCTGCGTGCTCCTTTGCACAATAAACCACGGGGTATTTTCGAGTGGATCGCTTGAACGCAATATGAACCGGTCATGACGTTTTGATGGCAGTTTCGCGCGCGGAGCGATTGATTCACGTCAATCGCTCGGACTGACCAGCCTCGAGATGAAAAAGGCGTCGTGGCGCGCCCCGCCTCGTGGGACCGTGAGCACGTCGCCCTGTTCGGTGATGCAGCCTTTGAAACCGTCGCATTCCTCGGGCTTGATCGGCTGGCGTTGCAGCAGACCTTCCCTACAGACCGCATCGACCACGTCGCGGCCCTCTTCCTGGCGCGGTGTGCAGACGCAATAGATCAGGCGTGCGCCCGGCTTGAGCATCGCCGCCGCAGCGCGCAGGAACGCTGCCTGGACGGTTGGATAACCTTGAATTTCTTTCTGTGACTTGATCCACGCGCCTTCGGGATGGCGGCGCAGCGTGCCCAGCGCCGAGCAAGGCGCATCCAGAAGGACGGCGTCCGCGAGCTCAGGTGGCGCCCAGGTCTCCACATCTGCTTGAACCACCTCGACCCGCTCGATCAGCCCGGTTCGGGCGAGATTTTCCCGCAGCCTTTCCAGACGTTTTTTCGAACGGTCCAGCGCAACAACCCGTGCTCCAGCCGCGGCCAATTGCAGTGTCTTCCCGCCGGGCGCAGCGCAGAGGTCAAAGACGAGTTCGCCTTCGCGGGGTGCGAGAATCCGGGCTGCCAAAGCGGCGGCAGCGTCCTGCACCCACCAGGTGCCCTCAGCAAAGCCTTCCAAGGCGTCGACACGGCCGCTTTCCACCGCCACAGACCCGGGCGCGATGATCTCTCCGTCCAGCGCTTTTGCCGTTTGCTCCGGCTCGGTTGATGTCAGGTGCAGGCGCGGTCGATCCATCTGCGCCTCAGCCAGCGCGCGCATGCCATCTGCGCCGATTGATCGCTCGAACTCAAGCCGCACCCAATCCGGCCAGACCGTCTCAGGCGACGCGGCATCGAACACTGTCCTGTCATCGGCCGCCCTGCGCAACACCGCATTCACCAATCCGGACGCCTTGCGCGTCTGGTGCCAAGCCTTCGCGGCCGCCACAGTCTCGCCGACCGCGGCGTGGGGCGGCGTATCCAGCAACCAAAGCTGAGTGGTGCCAAGCCAGAGAAGCGCGCGGACATCTGGCCCGACTTGATCCAGCGGCCGTAAGACAAATCCGGCGAATCCCTCCTCTAGCCGCCCGCCCTGGCGCAGAGCTTCAGTCACCATGGCGCGGGCAAAGCCCTGGTCGACGGGTGGGAGCTCTGAGACGCCCTCATAGACGGCAAAACACTCATCCAGGCTGCGCTTGGTCTTGAAGATGCTGTGGAGAATCTGAGCGGCGGCGAGCCGCGTGGCGACACCGGGCGCCAGGTCAGGCGCGCTCACCCCCAGGGTCCGGTGGGCGTGCGCTCCGGCGCGTCATCGGGGATACGGTCTGGCCCGAGCTGCATTTCACCAGCCTGCTTTTGCAGAGCAGCGACGCGGTTCGCCGTGGACGGGTGGGTCGAAAATAGGCTGTCGCCGCGCCGTCCGTTCAGCGGATTGATGATGTACATGTGGGCGGCGGCAGGGTTGCGCTCGGCGTGGACATTGATCTGGCTGCGTGCGCCTCGCTCGATCTTCTGCAGGGCCGAGGCGAGCCATGCAGGATTGCCACAGATCTCCGCGCCGATCCGGTCGGCCTCATATTCGCGCGAGCGGGAGATGGCGAACTGCACGATGCTTGCAGCCATCGGCGCGAAGATCATGATGGCAAGCGCCGTGATCATGCCGCCGCGCTCGCGATCGCCGCCAAAGAACAAGGCGAAATTGGCGAGCATGCCGATGGCACCGGCAAGCGTGGCCGTGACCGTCATCGTCAGGCTGTCACGGTTTTTCACGTGGGCGAGTTCATGGGCCATGACGCCGGCGACTTCTTCGCGTGTGAGCATGGAGAGCAGGCCGGTCGTGGCCGCTACGGCGGCGTTTTCCGGATTGCGGCCGGTCGCAAACGCGTTCGGCTGGGCCGTGTCGATGATGTAGATGGCAGGCGGTATGCCCGCATGATCGGCCAGGGCCAGTGTGTCTGAAACGAAAGTGCGAATGACGGGGCTGGTTTCCTTGCCCGTAACTTGCCGTGCGCCTTGCATGCGAAGGACGATCTTGTCGGCGTTCCAATAGGCAAACGCGTTCATTGCCGCGGCGACGATGAAGGCGAGCCCCATGCCCGCTACGCCGCCGATCAGATACCCGACACCAATGAAAATCGCCGTCATTGCGGCCATCAGAACAAAGGTCTTCGTCATTCCCATCGTGGTTTCAGCTACTCCTTACACATTGGCGCAGGCCTCTTTTCGCCTACCGCATCGGGCGTATATGGAAACACGTAGCCGGATTTGAAAGCCTCGTAACCCATGAGCGACCTTACTCCTGAAGAGATCGAACGCCGCAAGGCACTTCCCGAAGCCGCTCGAAAGGCGCTGGAGGAAGCCGACAAGCGGCGCGCCGAGCGAGAGGCCGAGCTCAAGGCGCTGGAAGAAGCGCGGGAAACCGAGTCCGGTGGCCCGCGCAACATCGAGCCCACACGCTATGGAGACTGGGAACGCAAGGGTATCGCTTACGATTTCTAGAGCCGATCAAGCTTAATCCAGGGCGTCTTGAACGTCCTCATCCACGCCATCCAATGAGGTTCGCGTGAGCACGGCGGTCAAACGCACAAAGCGTTCGCGGTTCCCGGCAAGGTCGACCAGATCATCTGTTTCAGTGGGAAGGCCCAGGTCGCTGGCGGCTTCCCTGGCCGGATCGCCGAGGCGCGGAAACAATTCGTCCCACACCAGTTGAGCCTCACGGGCAGAGATTTCTGCGCCGACAGGGCCAATGCCCTTGATGTCCTGCAGCCGCTCGAGAATGGCGTCTGCGCCGCCTGCCGCCTCGCGCATTTTGCGCAAATCGTCATCATAGTCCTCGCGGACTAGCGTCGCTGCTGAGATCAGGTAGTCGCTGGTGACAGTGTCATAGCGGCAATAACCGTTGTGGCGGAGCACCTCGACCAGATCCCATTTGTCTTCGCTGAGGATCTTGTCGATCTTGTAGAAGTCAGTGTCGCGCAGGGCTCGGCCAGCATCTTCGGCGAGCTTGTGACTGATGCGGGCCGACAAGAGCACCGTGCCGCACAGCCAATGGAACAGTTCCTGGGGCGTGTCGCGCGAGATGTTCGCGCCCATGCGCTCTGAAAACAGCTCGCCATCCTGATCGATCAGCGCGCCAGCGATGTCCTTGGGGTCGTTTGCCATCGGAGAGGTCCTTTTCGGGAACAACCCAGACACGCGCAATGCGTTCCGCTTTAATCAAAAGGCTTGAGCGGTTTCCCTAACGCACCCCCGCGACAAATCCTGTTGCGCTGCTTATATTGCAGGAAGCCGCAGCCATAGCGAGACAAGGGAGGCCCGAGGCCATGAAAGAGTATCTGCAATTCTACATTAACGGCGAATGGGTCGATCCCGCAGAGCCCCGCACGCTGGACATCGAAAATCCCGCCACGGAAGAGCCATTTGCGCGCATCTCGCTTGGCTCCCATGCCGATGTGGACAAGGCCGTCGCCGCCGCGAAGGCTGCCTTCCCTGAATTTGCCGCCACGTCTGTGGAATACCGCGCTGAGCTGCTCGACAAGATCGCTGCAGGCTACCAGGCCCGCATGGGCGAGATTGCCGAGAACATTTCAGACCAGATGGGCGCGCCCATGTGGCTGGCGAACGCCGCCCAGGCGCCGGTTGGGCTCGGCCACTATGCGACCATGGCGCAGATCCTGCGCAATTATGATTTCGAGGAAGAGAAAGACGGCTTCTACCTGCGCAAGGAGCCGATCGGCGTGTGCGGCTTCATCACGCCATGGAACTGGCCGGCCAATCAGATCGCCTGCAAGGTCGCGCCTGCCATCGCAGCGGGCTGCACCATGGTGCTCAAGCCGTCCGAGATCGCGCCGCTGGATGCCATGGTCGTTGCGGAAATCATCCATGAGGCCGGCGTACCTGCTGGCGTGTTCAACCTCGTCAATGGCGATGGGCCCACCGTGGGTGCCTACATGTCTGGCCATCCAGACATCGACATGATGAGCTTCACTGGCTCCACCCGCGCAGGCGTTCTGGTGGCCCAGGCCGCGGCGCCAACGGTGAAGCGTGTGTCCCAGGAACTTGGCGGCAAGTCGCCCAACATTGTGTTGCCCGACGCAGACATTCAGAAGGCGGTCGGGCGGGGCGTCATGTCCATGATGACCAATACCGGCCAGTCCTGTAATGCCCCGTCGCGCATGTTCATCCCGCGCGCCAGCCATGACGAGGCGGTTGCCGCCGCCAAGGCTACGGCCGAAAGCGTGAAGGTGCAAATGCCGCGTGAGGCCGAGAAAGGCGCCATCGGCCCGATCTCCAATGCCAACCAGTACCAGAAGGTCCAAGACCTGATCCAGAAAGGCATTGAGGAGGGCGCAACCCTGGTCGCTGGCGGCCCCGGCCGGCCAGAGGGCTTCAATAAAGGTTATTTTGCCCGCCCCACAGTCTTCGCAGATGTCACCAATGACATGACCATCGCGCGCGAAGAGATCTTCGGTCCCGTGCTCGTCATGATCGACTATGACACCGAGGAAGAGGCCATCGAGATGGCCAACGACACCGAGTACGGCCTTGCAGGCTACGTCCAGTCCGAAAACGTTGAGCATGCCCGCGAAGTGGCGGCGCAGATCCGCGCGGGCCAGATTCAGGTAAACGGCGCAGGGCCCACCATGGAAGCGCCCTTCGGCGGCTACAAACAGTCTGGCAATGGCCGCGAATGGGGCACCCATGGGCTTGAGGAGTTCCTTGAAGTGAAAGCCGTGATCGGCGCCAACGCGGCCTAAACGCTTAGGCTCGATTTCCAAAAAGTAGCCCTGCCGGATGTTCCGGCGGGGCTTTTTTTGATCAGGAGGCGCGCGCCCGCTGGCTGCGGAAGGCTGCGCCGAGAGCATCGACGAGGTTCAGTGACTCGGCCAGATCGCTGAGGCCCTGGCGCACCGTGTCTTCGCTCCATTCTCCCGTGGCCGGATCAAGCACGGCAAAGCGGTTTTCGCCCGCCACGTCAAAGACCAGCCAATCCCCGATGGCGCTGGCGCGGAATTCATCGCCATGGGTGATGTCGATCATCCGGGCCACGACTGCGGGATCGAACAGGGCGTGGGCTTCGACCTGGTCATCGGCGCGCACGTCATAGGCTTCGCGGAATTTGTCGGGGCCGACGCGCACCTTTTCCATGGGTCGCTCACCAGGAGACGGCCACCATCTGGCCTTTCGCGATTTCAACTGTATGACACCCTGCTTGTGCCTCGGCGTCCGCAGCACGATGAAGAGATGATAGATGTCCTCGGCGTCTTCTTGCGACTCCTTCCACTCGAGGATGTCAAAGGCCATGCCGTTTCGCTCTCCATGGAAGCCATCCTCAAAGTGAAGACTTGCCATCAAGCGATCTTCATAGTGGGTTTTGTTTTCCTTGGACCCGATCATGATGAGATTGCCGATCAGGAGTCTGCTATCGCGCATGGCTTCAACGGCTTCGAGCATCTCGCCTGAGCCGCCAGCGCCCTTCATGGCTTCGCGCAGCTCCAGAGGAATCCACGATTGTTTTGCCAGCCAGTCGATGATGGCGGGGCGTTCGCCCGGCGCGGCGACATAGGTCAGTCCAGCATGGTCAGCGACGCGAGAGAGCACATCGGCGCGCTTTTCCATCCGCCCGAAGGCGCGAAGGGCGTAGGCGACCAGACGATCCTTGAACAGCCACATTGCCCCGATGAAGCAGCCAAAGAAGAGGATCGGGAACAGGACAAAGCGGATTGCCGTGAACAGGAAATTGTCGGGCATCAGGACGAAGGACACAATGAACAGGAGCCCGAAAGCGCCGAAGCCCCAGCCCATGACGGTTTCCACATCCTTCTGCCCGCTGCCTTTGCCGGTGGACTCGGCTTCGACCTCCGCCAACGCAGGCAGGATGTCCGAGCGAACCACACGCTCTAGTCCAGACAGGCCCTCAACGCGTTCGATCTCGCTCCAGCTGAGGGCCACGTCTCATCCTCCGGTTCGCTCCATCGCCCGCTTGAAGGCAGGGCGTTCAAGGTTGCGGTCAAGATACGCCTTAAGCGTGGGATAAGGGTTAAGCTCACCCAACCGCTCGGCCATCTGGCAGATGTAAGTGAAACCGATGTCGGGGGCCTGCAGCGTGTCGCCAAGGATAAAGGCCTGGTCGCCCAGGCTGTCGCGCATATAGCCCAGATGGAGCGCCACTTCGCCCTCAGCAAACGCGCTGATCACGGGCGGCTTGGGATCCTCGCGCATCAGAAGCAGCTTGATGAGAAGCGGCGCGAAGGCCGATGCCTCACTGTAGGCGAGCCACTGGTTCCACTTGGCGCGCGCGATCGTGTCGGTGCGCGGCGGGGCAAATGCGTGATCGGTGTCGTAGGTGTCGACCAAGTGGGTCGCTATGGCCCCGGACTCGGCCAGGGTGAAGTCGCCAAAGTCGATCACGGGGCTCTTGCCGAGGGGATGAGCCTCTTTCAGCTCGGGCGGGGCGCGGCCCATTTCGTTGCGGTCATAAATCTTGAGGGCGTAGTCGAGGCCCAGTTCTTCCAAAAACCAGACGGTGAAAATGGAGCGCCCGACGCGCAAGTGGTGAACGGTGATCATGGCTTGGGCCTCCTGTTGTCGTGTCTGTACCAGAAAAGAAAGCGCCCCGGCATTCAACCGGGGCGATCTCAGTTTTTATCTCAGGCAAGCCGACTATTGCGAGCAGTCGGTCGTGTCCGTGCCGACGCTGCAAAGGTCTGGCTCGTCACACTCGCCATCATTGGCCCAGCGGCAGCTGTCAGGACCGCCTGTGCCCTGGCAATCATTGGTGTCGGTGCCGACGGCGCAGAGATCAGGCTCATCGCACTCGCCGTCATTGGCCCACTCGCAGGAATTGTCACCGCTGATGGGGACAACGCCGCCGCAATCGGTGGTGTCCGTGCCGCTGACACAGAGGTCAGGCTCATCACATTCGCCATCATTCGCGTAGATGCAGCTGTCGGGACCGCCCTGGCCTTCGCAATCGAAGGTGTCGGTGCCGACAGCGCAGAGGTCCGGCTCGTCGCACTCGCCGTCGCGGGCGTACTCGCAGGAATTCTCGCCGGCGATGGGCTGGCCCTGGCAATCGGCCGTGTCGGTTCCGGGGTCGCAAAGGTCCGGCTCATCGCATTCACCGTCATTGGCCCATTCACAGCTGTTCGGGCCCGTATTGGCTGGTGCCGAGCAGTCGGTGGTGTCGGTGCCGGGCAGGCAGAGGCTCGGCTCATCGCATTCGCCATCATTGGCCCAACGGCAGCGGTCAGGCCCTGTCGTGCGCAGGGGCGCGCAGTCGGCCGTATCGGTGCCCATTTCGCAGAGATCGGGCTCATCGCACTCGCCGTCGCGGGCGAATTCACAGCTATTGGCAACCTCGTCGCGGCAGTCGGCGACGTCAGTGCCCGGCGCGCAGCCATCGGGCTCGTCGCACTGGCCGTCATTGGTCCAGTCGCAGGTGCCCGCAGCAGGGATGACGCCGGAACAATCGGCAGTGTCTGTGCCGGTTGGGCAGAGATCGGGCTCATCACACTCGCCGTCATTGGCATAGCGGCAGCTGTTCGGCCCGCTCGTATCAATGCCCTCGCAATCTGCCGAGTCCGTGCCGACGACACAGAGGTCGGGCTCATCGCACTCGCCATCATTGGCGTAGACGCAGGAATTGGAGCCGCGCTGGTCAGCAGGGCCGCCGCAATCGGCCTGGTCGGTGTTCACCGCGCAAAGGTCCGGCTCATCGCATTCACCATCATTGGCGAATTGGCAGGAGTTTGGCCCCGCAGCTGTGCTTGCGCCGTCGCAATCTGCGGAATCTGTGCCCAGGACGCAGAGATCGGGCTCGTCGCATTCGCCGTCATTTGCCCACTGGCAAGAATTCGGCCCGCGCTGGGCAGCAGGGCCGCCGCAGTCGTTCTGGTCGGTGTCGATGGCGCAGAGCGCGGGCTCGTCGCACTCGCCGTCATTGGCAAACTCGCAGGAATTCCCAGCGTCCTGCGCGATCGCCACGCCGGGCTGGGAGGCCCATAAACACAGAACCGCAGACAGCAGTGCTACCCAAAAAGTCGCTCGCATGAATCACTCCCCTCACGCTTTCGTGACCGAACGCTAGCAGAGCGAAGTTGCGTTGCCTAGCGCCGCGATTCACCCATTGCGGGTGTCTCACGCGGCGAAATGCGGGGCATTTCAAGGAGATGTTGTGACCAGATGGCCTGTAAGCCGGGTTCTGTTCCCCTCATCGGGGTGGCAGCCATTCATCTGGGACACGCCTTGCAGCGTGCCTCGTGCAGCGCACCCGGGGCGCGGGCTGGAAACGGCCCATGTGCGCCCCCTATTTGGCCTTGCTCCTGGCGGGGTTTACCATGCCGGACCTGTTGCCAGCTCCGCGGTGGGCTCTTACCCCACCCTTTCACCCTTACCGGTACAATTGCACCGGCGGTCTGCTCTCTGTGGCACTTTCCCTCGGCTCGCGCCGGGCGGGCATTACCCGCCGCCATGTTCCCATGGAGCCCGGACTTTCCTCCCCGCGAAACGCGGAGCGGCTGCCCAGCCATCTGGTCAACGCTTTCTATATAACGCAAAGATGCGGGAATCGAGGCACACTGAAGCATGGCATCTGTGGACGACCAGACGAAACGCGGCTGGAAGCTGCCAGGTGAATGGGCCTGGCGCCCAATCTGGCGGGCATCGGTGCGCCTGTCCCAGCCCAAGGTGCGGATCGTGTCAGGCGGGATCGCCTTCTACGCCCTGTTTTCAATCTTCCCGCTGATCTACCTGACGCTGACACTGCTAATCGCCGTGCTTCCAACCGAGCTCTCCTCCCAGATCGCGG
>JBCBGD010000073.1:0-10873 GCA_038527085.1 Pseudomonadota bacterium
GAGCTGACCCTGAAGCGCATTGCAGATGACGTCTTCGAAATCGACGTCGACGGTCCGGTAGCGGCCCAGGCGATCGCCCATCGGCTGCGCGAGGCTGGAATGGCTGAAGATTTTGTTCCGGGTCTCCGTTGCGTGGCAGTCCGGATGCATCCGGCAAGGGCGCCTAACATCGAGATGTGGCTTTCGGCGGTTTCCCAGCGAGCTGAGCCTCTGCAAACTGAGAGCGCCACCGTCGAGATCGTGGTGCGTTACGGCGGTGAGCACGGCCCTGATCTGAGCCAGGTCTGCGGAGCGTTGGACCTGTCTGCTGATGCATTCATCGAGATGCACACTGGCGCCAAACACACTGTCGACATGATGGGATTCACGCCGGGCTTCGCCTATCTGTCAGGTCTGGAAGAAGGCATTCAGATACCGCGGCTTGGCACGCCGAGACCACGCGTTGCGGCCGGGTCTGTTGGCATCAATTCTGGATATACCGGCCTGTATGCTCTGGACGGTCCTGGCGGCTGGCCCCTGATTGGCCGAACGGAGGCGGTACTTTTCTCGCCTGATCAACGTGATCCGTTTCTCTTGGCCCCTGGCCGACAGGTGAGGTTCAGGGCCGCTTAGATGTTGCGCGTGATCAAGCCCGGCCTGCAAAGCACGCTTCAGGGCGCGCCGCGCATTGGCGTTCGTCACTTCGGAGTACCCGCCTCAGGGCCCGCAGATTTGCTCTCAATGGCCTTCGCCAATCGATTGGTGGGCAATGCGCCTTGGGACACTTGCCTCGAGATCACCTATGGCGGGTTCGAGGCCAGTATTGAAGAAGACTGCAGCCTCGCCATCGCTGGCGCCGCTTCTGAGGTCAGGGCAGCAGGCAGGCCGTTGCCAGCGCACGAGACACTGCACCTAAAAGCAGGGGGCGGGCTCTCCGTTCCGCCCTTCAAGCGCGGGGCGCGCGCGTATCTTGCGGTTCGCTCGGCCTTTCGGGCACAAAAGGCATTCGGCTCGACGTCAACTTATCTGCCTGCAGGGCTCGGCGGGTATCGGGGCAGGGCCCTCCAAGCGGGAGACGTACTGGAAGCTGCAGGCGATCCGAAAAGTGATCAGATTCTCGCCACGCCCGAGCAATTGAGGCCGAGCTTCACGGGCAGCTTCGCGCTGAGAGCATGTGCATCGGCCGAATTCAAGATGCTAGACGAGAGCTCGCAGCATGCCCTGTTCAGAAACCGCTTCATCGCAGGCCGCCAGGCGACCCGGATGGGGATTGCTTTGACCGGGCCTACACTTGAACTCCACAGCGACGGAATGATGAAAAGCGCGCCTGTCTTTCCCGGCACCATACAATGCCCCGAGTCCGGCACACCCATCGTCCTCCTGTGCGATGCGCAAACCACGGGCGGGTATCCCCGCATCGCCCACATCGCGCGCTGTGACCGCCATCTGTTGGGCCAGATACACCCAGGAGATTCTATCACTCTGCTCAGGCGCACGCCTGAGGACGCGGCACGCGCATTGATCGAGAAGGAAGCCTACTTCCAGGATTGGTTGGACATGGTCCCGGCAGAGGGCCCGCCCGTTCTGCAATAGCGAAGTGTTTGCGCCCTGACCCGAGGCTCGGGCTTCAATGTCGCGCGTTTCGTCCTAATTGCATGGCCATGCGTGTTTTCTTCCGTCATTTTGGCATGGCAGCGCCGTTTGTTCTTGTTATCGGCTGCGCCTCGGTGCCACCCGCGCCCGAACGTCCCGAGACGCTTCAAGTCGCCTCTGTTGTCGAGATCGTCGAGACAGACTCTGTGTCCATCGAGCCTGCTGTGGCGGCCTGGTGGGATGGATTTCGGGATGAAACCCTGTCGGCGCTGATCGAGACTGCGCTTATTCAAAACCGGGACCTCGCAGTCGCGGAAGCCAATGTGCAAAATGCGCGCGCGGTCTTGGCACGGCAAGCCTTGCAAAACTCGACAACAACCCTGTCGACCGGCGACGTCAGCGTGGGACGCCTTGCCCGACAAGACGCTGACATTGACATCACGGGATCGGGACAGGTCGGTGCCAGCTGGGAATATGATGCCTTCGGGCGCATCGCGGCCGAAATCGCAAGCGCCGAGTTCGACGTCATCGCGCTTCAGGAACGCCGTCGCGATGTGGCGGTGATCATCGCCGCAGAAACCGCACTTGCCTACTCTGACATGACCGGAAACCAGGTCAGACTGTCGGTTGCGCGGGCCAATGCCGAGTTGCAGCGCGAAAGCTTGAACCTGCTTGAGACCCTGTTTGAGAATGGGCGCGCGACACAGCTCGACCTTGAACGCGCGCGATCGCAATTTCGAACGACGCTCGCGCTCATCCCGCAACTGGAAGCGAACGTTCAGACCGCAGCGGTGCGACTCTCAACGCTGACGGGAGAGCCTGGCACGGCCGCTGCAATTCTCCAGCAGATGACCAGCCTGGACGCCGCTCAAATTCCCTCACCTCCCGACGTTCTGAGCATCGGCACGCCTGAGGCTCTGATCCGCCGGCGACCTGATATCCGCGCGGCCGAGGCCGACATTTCGAGCCTCCTTGCACTGGGCGAGGCTGAGCGCGCACGGCTGTTTCCGACCCTCACTTTCAACGCCAATGTCCTGAGTTTGCTGAGTGAGGACAACGATCTGGACGATAGTTTCGGGTTTTCCGTCGGCCCGGCGATCCGCTGGGATGGACCGGACCTGCGGCGCGTGAGAGCAGATATCGACATTACCGACGCCCAGACGCGCGCGGCGTTTGCCGCCTATGAACTAGCCGTGGTGAACGCCTTGGGCGAGGTGGAAGCGGCCCTGATTGCCTACACCAATGAGCGCGCCCGGCAGGCCGACCTTGAAGTGGCGGCAACATCCGCAGAACGCGCCGTCGAGCTCGCGCGGCTGCGCTTTGAAGAGGGCCTCGATGACTTTCTCGACCTGATCGACGCGCAAAGAACCCTGCTCGACACTCAGGACAGATTGGAAATCAGCCGACTGACGGCAACCAGACAGGCCATTGCCGCGTACAGAGCATTAGGCGGCGTCCGTTTGCCCGAACCAGACGCCTTGGCAGATGAAAGCGAAACGTGAACCTATGACGCTGCGGTCCTTGATACTTATGCTCGCCACAAGTCTGCTGTTGGCTCTTCCCGCCGTTGCCCAACGCGGCGGTCCGGCCAGCGTTTTCGTCGAGCCGGTGACAGAGCGCGCCTTCTCACGCGACATCGAAGCGCTCGGCACCCTCCAGCCAAACGAGCAAGTCGAGCTCACACTCAACGCCTCTGACCGCGTCACCGCGCTCTATTTCGACGACGGGCAACGGGTGCGCGAAGGCCAAACCCTTCTGTCTCTCGCGCAACGCGAGCAGGCCGCGCTGGTTGAAGCCGCCGAGGCCAATGTGGAAGAGGCCGGCCGCCAGATGGAGCGGATCACCCGGCTGGCTGAAGCCAATGCGGTCTCACAGTCCGAACTCGATACGGCGCGCCGCAACCTAGACAGCGCGCAGGCCAATCTCCGCGCCCTGCAATCGCGCCAGCGCGACCGCATCCTGACCGCGCCGTTTGATGGAATTCTCGGCTTCCGCAAGGTCAGTGTCGGCTCTTTTATCCGCCCAGGCGATGTGGTCGCGACGCTCATCGATGACAGCGAAATGAATTTGGATTTCGACGTGCCGTCGACATTCTTGCGGTCGGTGCTGCCCGGCACGGCTATCGTGGCCGAAACCGATGACCTGACCGGCGAGATGTTTGCCGGAGAAGTGGCCACACTCGACAACCGCATCGACCCGGTGACCCGGTCCGTGCGCGCACGGGCAAAGCTGCCGAACCCGGAACAGCTCCTGCGTTCAGGGATGTTCATGCGCGTGACGGTGACCGCCGACCCGAGAGACAGCCTGGCTATTCCAGAAAGCGCTGTTCAGCCCGTTGGTCCGCAAACCTTTGTATGGGTGGCCGCGGAGGAGGACGGCGCCATGGTGGCGCGGCGCAAGGAAGTACAGCTTGGCCAGCGCAGCGAGGGCTTTGTCGAAGTGCTGTCTGGCGTCCAGCTTGGCGACCGGATCATTTCCGAAGGCATCATTCGGGTCCGCGAAGGCGCGCCCGTAGTGATCCGCGATCGTACCATGCTTGAGCCGACGCCGGTCGCCAGCGGCGGCGCGGGTGGCGGCGGGCTGTATATGGGTTCCCAGAACTAGGAGTCCGGCCCGTGCTGATTTCAGACACTTCGGTCAAGCGGCCGGTCTTCGCCTCGGTCATCGCCATCATTCTGGTGATCTTTGGCCTCGTCTCATTCGAGCGCCTCAGCCTTCGCGAATACCCCGATATCGATGCACCGATCGTGACTGTCGATACGCGCTATCCCGGCGCGTCTGCCAGCGTGGTGGAATCGCGGATAACCCAGATCATCGAGGACCGCATCGCTGGTGTGGAGGGCATCCGCTTTATCAACTCCAATTCCAGCGATGGCCGCTCACGCGTCTCGATCGAATTCGGCGTGAACACCGATATCGACGTGGCGGCCAATGATATTCGCGACCGAATTTCCGGCGTCCTCGACAATCTGCCTGAAGAGGCCGATCCGCCTGAGGTGGAGAAGGCCGACTCCAATGATGACGTCATCATCTGGCTGAATCTTGCCGCGGAAAATCTGACCACGCCGGAGATTTCAGACTATGCCGAGCGCTATCTGGTTGACCGTTTCTCGGCATTAGACGGCGTTGCCAGGGTCCGCGTTGGCGGCTCGCGCAATTACGCCCTGCGCATCTGGATCGACCGCCGCGCCCTGGCTGCGCGCGATCTCACGGTGACCGATATCGAACAGGCGCTGCGCCGCGAGAACATCGAGGCGCCGGCGGGCAGTATCGAATCTGACTCGCGCTCCTACACCGTGCGGATCGACCGCGCGTTCCAGACGCCAGAGGATTTCGCCAGCCTGGTCGTTGCCGAGGGTGAGGATGGATACCTCGTCCGGCTCGGTGACATTGCCCGGGTCGAGCGCGGCACAGTTGAAGACCGCAACATGTTTCGCGGCAACGGCGTGCCAATGGTCGGCCTCGGCATCATCAAGCAATCGACCGCAAACACCGTCGACGTGGCCAATGCGGCACGGGAACTCGCCGACCGCCTGAATGATACCCTGCCCGAAGGCATGGTGATCGCGCGCAGCTTCGACAGCTCGGTGTTCATCTCCGCCTCGATCCGTGAGGTCTACACCACGCTCGCGATTGCTGTTGGTCTCGTGACGCTGGTGATCTTCCTGTTCCTCGGCAGCCTGCGCGCCACTCTGATCCCTGCGATCACGGTGCCGATCTCCATCATAGCGACCTTCACGGTGCTCTACGCGCTGGGGCTATCCATCAACCTGTTGACCCTTCTGGCGCTCGTGCTCGCCATCGGCCTCGTGGTGGACGATGCGATCGTGGTGCTGGAGAACATTTCCCGGCGCATGCAAGAGTATGGCGAAACGCCTCTGGTGGCCGCGTTCAAGGGCACTCGACAGGTCGGGTTTGCCGTGGTCGCGACCACGCTCGTGCTCATCGCCGTCTTCGTGCCGATCACCTTCCTGCAGGGGGATGTCGGCCGGCTGTTCACCGAATTCGCCCTGACCATCGCTGCGGCGGTCGTGTTTTCAAGCCTCCTTGCTCTGACGCTCACGCCCATGATGGCGTCCAAGCTTCTGAAGTCAGACACGGGGAAGCGCTCGGTTCTCTCCCGTATCCCTCAGGCTGTGAACGCAGCCTTTGGCGTCTTTCGAAAGGGATATGGTTGGCTTCTCGACCGCTTGATCCTGCGTCCTCTCGTGGTCGGTGCCATGCTGATTGGCCTTTTTGCCGGTGCGTGGTTTCTCTCCAATACGGTGGAGCAGGAGTATGTGCCTCGCGAGGACCGGGGCGCGTTCTTCGTCGCGGTACGCGGACCCGAAGGCGCGTCATACTCCTACATGGAGCGCTACATTGACGAAATCGAGCGTCGCCTTCTGCCCTACACAGAGAGCCAGAACGGCCAGCCGCCCGAGGTCAACCGGCTCCTCATCCGCGCGCCAGGTTTCGGATCGTCCTCATTCAACCAGGCCTTCATCATCGTGGTTCTCAATGATTGGAGCCAGCGCCGCCCCGCTGACGAAATCATTGGCGAGTTCAACAGAAACCTTGGCGATCTTCCGGGCGTGCGGGGCTTTGCCATCATGCGCCAGGGCCTGGGCGGTGGCACGGGAAAACCTGTCCAGTTTGTCCTCGGCGGGCCAAGCTACGAGGTGCTGACTGGGTGGCGAGACACATTCGTCGAGGCGTTGGAAGAGAACAATCCCGGCCTCGTCGACATTGATTGGGACTACAAGGAGACCCAGCCGCAGTATCGCATCCAAGTCGACTATGACCGCGCGGCCGACCTTGGCGTGACCGTTGCCGAGATCGGCGTGACGCTACAGACCATGCTCGGCTCGCGCCGCGTGACCACCTACATCGACGCTGGCGAAGAATACGACGTCATTCTGGAAGGGCTGCGCTCGGACCAGAACAATCCCAACGACATCGAGAACATCTATGTGCGCTCGGATCGATCAGGCCAACTCATTCCGCTTTCAAATCTGGTCACCGTTACGGCGCTTGCCGACAGTCCGACGCTAAATCGCTACAACCGGGTGCGCTCGATCACCATCGAGGCAGGCCTGGCCGAGGGCGTGGCGCTCGGCGAAGCGCTCGATGCCATGGTGGCGACCGCGCGGGAGGTCTTGCCAACAGAGGCCACGATCGACTTCAAGGGCCAGTCGCTGGATTTCCGCACGTCAGGTTCGTCGATCACCTTCGTGTTTCTCGTTGGCCTGGCGATCGTCTTCCTTGTGCTGGCCGCGCAGTTCGAAAGCTACCGCCATCCCGTCATCATCATGTTGTGCGTGCCTGCAACGTTGGCCGGTGGATTGCTCGGTCTCTGGCTGACGGGCAACAGCCTCAATATCTACACCCAGATTGGCCTCATCATGCTGGTCGGGCTGTCGGCCAAGAACAGCATTTTGATTGTCGAATTTGCAAACCAGTTGCGCGATGAAGGCCAGGCCTTCCACGACGCGCTGAAGGAGGCCTCACTGGCCCGGCTTCGCCCGATCGTCATGACCGGCCTCACCACGGCGGCTGGTACGCTGCCGCTGATCCTCTCCAGTGGCGCAGGCGCAGAAACGCGGGCAGCCATTGGTGTGGGTCATCCTGTTTGGCGTGATCGCAGCTGTGCTCGTCACGATCCTTTTCGTGCCCACCGCCTACGCCTTAATTGCGCGCGGATCGGGTTCGCCCGGCGATGTCAGCCGACAATTGGAGAAAGAGCGCAAGATCACCGAGGCCAGCGTTCCTGCAGAGTAACTGGACCATGAAGGGCCAAAGCGCTCCCGCGGGCTAAACCTTCACCTCCAGCGTCTCCAAGCCACGGAAGAAGGGCAGGGCGCGCCAGGTCAGGTCCTGGTCAGGCAGCGACATGTCTGGATAGCGCGCGAAGAGTCTTTCTCGAAAACGCGCCTGGCTTCGATCCGGGCCAGAGGCGCACCGATGCAGATGTGCGGGCCGCCGCCAAAGGCGATGTGCGATGGGCGCTTCACCGTGATGTCGAACGCGTCCGGCCTCTTAAAGGCGCGCGGATCGCGGTTCGCCGATGCAAGCGACATCCAGACCGGTTGGCTCTTTTTCATGGGGCAGCCCGCCACCTCGCGGTCTTCGGAAACAATGCGGGACGTGGCCGAAACGGGCGCTTCGTAGCGCAGCACTTCTTCTACCGCCTGTGCGGCCAGGCCAGGATCTGCGCGCAGGGCGGCCAGTTGCTCGGGATGGGTGAGGAACAGCCACACACCATTGCCGATCAGGTCCGTCGTCGTCAGATTGCCGCCAACCAGCAAGGCCTGGAGATTGATGCACAACTCCTCATCGCTGATGTTGGCCGCTCCTGACGCCTGAAGCAGTGTCATGTCCGTGATCAGATCATCGGCTGGAACAGCCCGGCGGGCCTCCATCAGATCGTTGAAATAGGCCTGCAGTTTCTCCGCGCTGGTTTCCATGTGGGCCGTTTCTTCCGCTGTGCGTACGGGATTAAGGCCGAGAATCACGCCCTCAGACCAGTCGCGAAACTCTCTTAGCCGCTCCTCGTCCACGCCAATGATCCGCGCGATGACCAGAATTGGAATCGGCACAGCGATTTCGGCCATCAGGTCAAACTTACCCGAGGCTGGCGCGCCAGCGATGATGCCGTCCACGATCGCTTCTATCTCGGGCTTGATCTTCTGGATGCGGGTGTAGAAGGCCTGGGCAAGGGGCTTTCGAATACGGCTGTGGTCCGGGTCGTCCAGGAACAGAATGCTGGTTTGCGGTCGGCCACGGGCATCACGCTCCTCGTCGAACCGCGCTGACAGGGAGCCCGGCTCGGCCTTTGAGGGATGGCGGACGTAGGTTTGATCATTGACCGTTTCGCGGATGTCGCCATAGCGCGTGAGCATCCAGGTCTTAGCCGCTTCATCGCGCAGCACAGGACAGCGCTCGCGTATCTCTTCCAAAAGGCGGTGGGGATTGTCGCGGGCCTCAGGATTGAAGGCAGACAACATCAGGATATTCACGTCGTCCGGCTTGGGCGCTGTCTTGTTGGCCATGGCCTGATCCTCCCGTTTTTGAAAGACGATACGCCCTTTCCCCAGGGGGAGTGAAGGCACGTCGCAGAAAGGCTCTCGGGAGCGTATCGCCATTGCGCCTCTGTCATGTGGGGTGCACTGTGCGTGCATATACGAAATGATGGGGAAACGACCTTGGCCAAGCCACTCCTGATTGCCGGCGCGTTTGCGCTCGCCGCCGTCTCGCCAGCCCTTGCAGACGACCATGGCGATGACACACGCAAATTCACTGCCGAGCGCGTGTTTGATCTCGAATACGGCGACGATCCGCAGATTTCTCCGGACGGTGAGACGATCGTCTATGTCCGCAGGTCCATGGACCGGCGCAGCGACCGGATCCGCGGTGATCTCTGGCAGCTCGACGTGGACAGCGGCGACCATCGGCCACTGGTCGTCGGCGGCGCCTCTGCTGGCGCGCCGCGCTGGTCCCCTGAGGGCGACAAGCTGGTCTACACCACATCCAATGACGGCAAACCGGAACTCAGATTGCTGTACCTGGACACCGGAGACAGCGTTTCCCTGGCGCAATTTACGTCTGCGCCCGGCAACGCCACCTGGTCGCCGGACGGCCAGACCATCGCATTCACTATGTTCGTGAAGGCAGAGGCGCCGAGCTTTGCCAAGCCGATCAGCGCACCCGAAGGCGCAGAATGGTCGCCGCCCGTGCGAGTGTTTGATGACATCACCTTCCGGTTCGATGGTCAGGGCTACCTCAGTGAGGGCGCCACACACGTGTTCACTCTGCCGGTGGACGGAGGATCGCCGCGGCAGATCACGTCTGGAGAGGCCGACTTCGGCGACCCGGCCTGGCTCGACACTGAAACCCTGCTCGTGGTCGGCAATCCCAATGATGATCGGGACCTCGATCCAATTGAGAGCGACATCTTCGCCGTCGACCTGTCTACGCTGGAGCGCACCCGCCTGACCGACCGCGACGGCCCCGACCACAGCCCCGCGCCTTCGCCGAATGGCGAGATTGTCGCCTATCTTGGCTATGATGATGAAGTGCTCTCCTGGCAGCCGACCCAGCTTCATGTGATGGACACAGATGGCGCCAATGCGCGCATCCTTGCCGCGGATTTCGACCGTTCGATGGGTGGCATCACTTGGCGGGCTGACGGCCGCGCGATCTACGCTCTGGTCGAGGACGCAGGCGACATGGCGATCGTTGAGATCGAACTCGACGGCGACGTTGAGCGTGTCGTGACGGGTGTGGGTGGCACATCCATTGGCCGTCCCTATGCGGGCGGCAGCTACTCTATTTCACAATCGCCCCGTCCGGTCTTCGCCTACACGTCTGCTTCGCCGGACAAGCCCGCCGATATCGCCGTTGCCGGGCGCAATGTCAGCGACCGGGAACTCACCCGGCTCAATGACGATCTACTGCCATACCTGGACCTCGCCAGCATTGAGGAAATCCAGGTGCCATCATCCCATGACGGTCTTGAAATCGAGGCCTGGGTGGCGCTGCCGCCAGGCTTTGAGGCCGATGGCTCGCACCCCATGATCATGGAGATCCATGGCGGCCCCTTCGCCATGTATGGGCCGACCTTCGCCGCAGAAATCCAGCGCTATGCCGCTGAAGGCTACGTCACCGTCTACGTCAATCCGCGCGGATCCACCGGCTATGGCGCTGCCTTCGCCCAGGCCATCGACCAGGCCTACCCGGGATATGACTATGACGACCTGATGAGCATCGTCGATTACCTCGTCGGCGAAGACTATGTGGATGAGGATCGGCTGTTCGTGACGGGCGGGTCCGGCGGCGGCATCCTGACAGCCTGGATCGTCGGAAAGACAGACAGGTTCGCGGCCGCAGCCTCGATCAAGCCCGTGATCAACTGGATGACCATGGCCTTGTCAGCCGACATCGCAGCCTTCGTGAAGCGGCACTGGATCCGGGCCGAGCCCTGGGAAGACCCAGACGCGTTCCTCGACCGCTCACCCATCATGCTGATCGAAGATGTGGTCACCCCAACGCTTGTCATGGTCGGCGAGGAAGACTGGCGCACGCCGACCTGGGAAGCCGAACAATTCTACACCGCACTGAAGCTGAAGGGTGTCGACACAGCGCTCATCCGCGTGCCAGGCGCGTCGCACTATATTGCCGGTCGTCCCAGCCGCCTGATCGCCAAGACGGACAACATCATGGGCTGGTTTGTCAAATACGATCCTGCGAAGGCGGAAACTGGCTCCGACTGATGCTGGCGGGCGGCCAGGATCGGCGGCAATCAGGCTCGCCCTGACCCTCA
>JBCBGD010000074.1:0-10681 GCA_038527085.1 Pseudomonadota bacterium
GCAGCTTCGACTACGCCACAGACAGCTTCTATGTGGGCACCTGGGCGTCCGGCGTGGACTTCGGCGACGGCACGAGCACCGAACTCAACTTCTATGGCGGCTGGACGCCAAGCTATGGCCAGTTCGATTTCGACATCGGCGCGCTGTACTATGTCTATCCCGACGCGCCAGACGATCCCGAGCAGAATTTCGTGGAAATCTATGCCGGGGCGGGCACGACACTTGGTGAGACCCTGGACGTGGGCGCATCGCTGGCCTTCTCGCCTGAATATTACTTCGAGACGGGCCAGACGATCTACACCTCGATCTATGCCGGGCTTCCGCTTGGAGATGCTGGTTTCGCTATCGATGCGAGCCTGGGCTTTCTGTCTTTCCTCGACGATGATGACTGCATGGATTGCGACTATCTCGACTACTCGATCGGCGTGACCACGGCGTTCGAAGGCTTCGACCTCGATTTCCGCCTCATTGGCAGCGACGGCGATGGCGTCGACGGTCTTGACGACGATGGCGGCCCGGCAGGCGAGCGCTTCGTTGTGTCGATTTCGCGCTCAATGTAACCGCGACCGGAGCGGCGCGGCCGGCATTTTTGGGGGCCGGCATCCGCTCCATCCTCCCTCCCGCATGGGGCGTGCCCTCCATGATCCATCGCGGGCAACTTCATGGCCGTCGCCTTGCTAATGGCGGCGGCCTTTTCTCTTCCCGAGAAGGCCCCATTTGAAATCGTGGGGATCGACCCAAAGCCAAGACCGGAAAGACTGCTGATGGCCGCTGAGTTTTCACCTGCTGATCTCCTGAAGCCGACGGTCGCCATTCTCGGTGTTGGCGCAGCCGCCGCGATCGCTTCGCGCGCTATCAAGGTCAGCCCGATCGTCGGCTATCTCATTGCCGGCGTCATCATCGGCCCCCACGCGCTGAATGCCGTCCAGGAAAGCGATCTCACGCATCTGCTGGCCGAACTCGGCGTGGTGTTTCTCCTGTTCGACATCGGCATGCACATCTCCATGCGCGAGCTGAAGGAAAGCCGCGGCGACCTGCTCGGCCTCGCGCCAGCCCACCTCGTGATGAACGCTCTGGCCTTTACCCTGATCCTTGGCGGCGTTGGTGTCGCCTGGCCCGTGGCCATCGCGATTGGCGTCTCGCTGGCGCTATCGTCCACGGCGGTTGTGGCCAGGCTTCTGAGCGACAGGGGGCTGAACTCCTGCCCACTCGGACGCTCAGCCACCCACGTCCTCATCTTCCAGGACATTGTCGCCATCTTCCTGCTCATCTTCGCCAGCGCGCTGGGCGGCGATCCGAGCTCTATCCCGCTCACTATGGCCATCGCGGCGGGTCAGGCCATCATCGCCTTCGGCGCCGCGCTTCTGGTGGGCCGATACCTCGTCGGACCCGGCTTCCGCCTGCTCGCAGGCACACAGAACGCCGAAGCGTTTACCGCCGTCACTCTGCTCATGGTGCTCGGCGCGGCGCTGGCGACCTATGCGATCGGCCTGTCGCTGACGCTGGGCGCGTTCCTGGCGGGTCTCGCCGTCTCTGGCACCGCTTACCGACACCAGATCCAGACCGAGAGTGGGCCGTTTCGCGGGCTGCTGCTGAGCTTCTTCTTCATCAATGTAGGCATGTTGATCGACGTGCCGGCGCTGATTGCGAACCTGCCACTCGTGCTCGGCGTGGCGGCTGGCATCATCCTGATCAAGACCGCTGCAGGATACTTCGCCGCGCGGGTCAACAAGTGGACCGCGCCCGGCGGGACGCAGCTCGCCTTCCTTCTCGCCCAGGGCTCAGAATTCACGCTCGTGGTGCTGTCCATTCTCGGCATGGCCTCGGCCACGCTCGTGGCGGCGGGGGGCGCACCGTTGATGGATCCGCTCGTGGAAACCGTGATCGTCGCGGCGGTGGCGATTTCACTTGCGGCGGCGCCTTTCTGGGCCGATGCGGGCATGAGGCTGTCGCGCAAACTGGCAGAGCGCCTTCGCAAATCGTCAGAGCAGGCCGCCCCGGATGTCAGCACCAGTGGCGCGCGTCCCGTGCTCGTGTTCGGCATGACAGAGACAGGACGCCTCGCGGTCGATGCGCTCAACGAACTGGATCTGCCCTATATCGCACTGGACAATGATCCTGAGCGGTTTCTGGCCGCCACGGCGGATGGCTACACAGTCGCGTTCGGGGACGCTGCAAACCTTCGCCTCATCGACGCCATCGGCGCCAGCCGTGCGCGCGCCCTCGTCATCGGCCAGCCGCGCTATTCGGTGTCGGCGCAGATCACGCCGATCGTGCGTGAGCGCTTTGCCGACATGAAGCGCTTCGTGGCGCTGGAGGATGAAAGCGACGTCGCGCGCTTTGAGTCCCTTGGCATCCGCGCCTTCCATGTGATGGCCGATCCACCCGGCATCGAGATGGTGGCTGACCTGCTCAGGGAACTCGATGTGGACGACGAGCGCATCATCGAATGGATGCAGGCGGAGGCCGACCGCTTCGACCTGGAAGACATGTCCGTCGAAGTGATCGAAACCATCGACGAAAGCGCCCAGGCGGCTTGAGGCCGAGCTCTCCGGTCATTGTTCGCGACGGACTTTCGCGCATGCGCCGTTATACCTCCAGATCTGGCGATGGAGGCGACAGACATGACCATGAAGGGCGCGCTTGCGGTAACGCGGTTTGGCCTTGGCGCGCGCCGAGGCGAGATCGATGCGGCCAGCGGCGATCCTGAGAGCTGGCTGCGCGGCCAACTCACACCGGCAGCGATTTCGGACTTTCCAGACGGTCCGCTCAAATCGTCAAAGGACCATCTGACCGAGGCGTTGGACTATCTGCGGATGGCGCGCGGTCAGAGTATTGATGAGACGGCGCAGCAGGCTTTCAGGCGCAGTGCCCGGCGAACCGGCATCGCCGAGGTCACCGCCCGCACCACTTTCGCGGCCTCAACGGATCATCCCTTCCATGAGCGGCTCGTGCGTTTCTGGGCGAACCATTTCACCGTGGCGGTGAACAGCCCGCAGACCCGCCTTGTCGTGGGCGCCTATGAGCGCGAAGCGATCCGACCGAACATACTCGGCTCTTTCACCGATCTCGCCCTCAGCGCCATCTTTCACCCGGGCATGCTGGCCTACCTCAACAACTTCCAATCCATCGGCCCTGGATCGCGGGCCGGGCGGCGGACGGGGCGCGGCCTGAATGAAAATCTTGCCCGCGAAGTGCTCGAGCTGCACACCGTCACCCCAACTGCGGGCTACACCCAGGCCGATGTGACGAGCTTCGCCAAGGCGCTGACCGGCTGGACCGTCGGCAATCACCGGGTCGGGTCCGGTCAGATGGGCAAGACGGTTTTCTCCGGCCTGCTGCACGAGCCCGGCAGCCAGACCGTGATGTCGCGGCGCTATTCCCAGCGGGGCGGCGAACAGGCCAAGGCGATTGTCCGAGACCTCTGTACCTCGCCGCACACGGCCGACAGTGTCGCCTTCAAGCTGGCCCGGCATTTCGTGTCTGACGCGCCACCCGCGAGCCTTGTGCAGCGTCTCAGCGCAAGCTTTCAACGGACAGGCGGCGACCTTGGCGCGCTCTACGAGACGCTGATCGGGGCCGAAGAGGCTTGGGCGCCTGAGCCAATGAAGGTGAAGACGCCTGACGAGCTGATCATCTCCACCGCGCGGCTCGTAGGTTTGCCTCGCGTTCTGGTGGGCGAGCCTGGCAGCCTGTTTCAGAGCTTCGCCCAGATCCCCTTCACCGCGCCGTCGCCCGAGGGCTGGCCGGATGAAGCCGTCGCCTGGACCGGCCCCGACGCGATCATGAAGCGGGTGGAATGGGCCAACCGGCTGGCCGAGCGCAATGCCACGCTGGACGCGCGTGCACTGCTGATGACGGCGCTGGGGCCCCGCGCCACCGCAGACACGCTGCAAGCTGTGTCCCGGGCGGAAAGCCCGAGCCAGGCCATCGCGCTCGCCCTGATGAGCCCTGATTTCCAGATGAGATGACGACCATGACCGACCTCAACCGACGCGCCCTCCTCGCCATGATGGCCGCCGCAGGCGTCAGCGCCCAGTTCCAGGCTGCCTTCGCTGCGGGAGCGGGCGGCAAGAAGACGATCTTTGTCATCCTGCGCGGCGCCATGGACGGGGTTGCCGCGCTGATCCCCGATGGCCGTGATGTGGAGGCCTTGCGGAACTTCACCCTTCCAGACCGTGCAGACCGCCTGCCGCTGGATAGTGGCTTCTCGCTCCATCCGTCCCTGTCAGGGCTGCAAGCCCTCTACCGCGCAGGGGAGGTGGGCTTTATTCATGCCGCCGCCACGCCCTACCGGGACCGCTCGCATTTTGACGGACAAGACTTTCTTGAGACACTCGGGACGCCCTCCACGAATGACGGCTGGCTGAATCGCGTGGTGAAGGCGGCGGGCGGGGAAGGCCTCGCGGTCGGCTACACCTTGCCCCTCGCGCTGCGCGGAGACGGGGCCGCCACGAATTGGTCGCCGCCCGTCTTCGCCAGCGCATCGGATGATCTCCTCGACAGGCTCGAAGACCTGTATTCTGGCCATCCGCAGCTCGCACAGCCGCTCGCCATGGCGCGCGCGACGACGGCTGATGGCGCCACCATGATGGGCGGGCGCGGTGGCCCCGCAGCACAATATGCCGAAGCCAGCAAAGCGCTTGGCCAGCTGATGTCAGCCGATGGCGGGCCCGATATCGGCATGTTGTCTTTCGACGGATGGGACACCCACGCCAACCAGGCTGGCCAATTTGCGACGCGCCTGTCAGGCTTGGATGCCGCCATCCTCGCCCTGAAGACAGAACTCGGCGCGGCCTGGGACAATACCGCCATCGTGATGTGCTCGGAGTTTGGGCGCACAGCCGCTGAGAATGGCAGCCGGGGCACTGACCATGGCACCGGCGGGCTCATGGTCCTTGCTGGTGGCGCTGTACGCGGCGGAAGGGTCCATGGTGACTGGCCGGGGCTTAGGCGGCGCGACCTCTATGAAGGGCGTGACCTCGCCCCCGCCAATGAAGTGACCGCCGTGCTGAAGGGCGTGATGCGCGACCATCTCGGCGTGTCGCGAGCGGTTCTCGACGCGCAGGTTTTTCCAAGCTCATCGCGCGCCATGGACGGGCTGATCTGAGCGTGAGCGAGCTGGCTTGGGCGTCAGATTAAACGAGGCTCTTGATCCGCTCGGCCAGATCGGTTTTTTCCCAGCTGAACGTGCCGTCCTCGCCGGGCGTGCGCCCGAAATGGCCGTAGGCAGCCGTTGGGGAGTAGATCGGCCGGTCAAGCTTCAGGCCATCCCGGATGCCTGCTGGGGTCAGTTTGAAGACCTCACGCAGGGCACAGGCGATCTTGGCCTCATCCGCCTTCCCGGTGCCGAAGGTGTCGACATAGATCGACAAAGGCTCGGGGTAGCCGATGGCGTAGGAGACCTGAATTTCGCACCGCTCGGCCAGGCCCGCCGCCACCACGTTTTTTGCGAGGTAGCGCGTGGCATAAGCCGCAGACCGGTCCACTTTTGAAGGATCCTTACCGCTGAACGCGCCGCCGCCGTGGCGCGCTGCGCCGCCATAGGTGTCGACGATGATCTTGCGGCCTGTCAGGCCCGCATCGCCATCGGGGCCGCCGATGACGAACTTGCCGGTTGGGTTAATGAAGAACCTGTCCTCTGGTGGGAACCAGCCCTCTGGCAGGACGGACTGGACGATGGGGCGGATCAGCTCACGCAGAGTGTCCTGGCTGACGTCTTCCTTGTGCTGGGTGGACACAACCACGGCGTTCACGCCCACTGGCTTGCCGTCTTCATATTGCAACGTGACCTGGCTTTTGGCGTCGGGCTCGAATTCAGGGCGCTCACCGGAATGGCGCAGCTGGGCCATGCGGTGGAGGATTTGGTGGCTGTAGATCAGCGTCGCCGGCATCATTTCAGGCGTCTCATTGGTGGCGTAGCCGAACATGATGCCCTGGTCGCCCGCGCCTTCTTCCTTGAAAAGCCCCTCGCCAGCCTCAACGCCCTGGGCGATCTCGGCCGACTGGCCATGGACATGGCAGTCCACGTCCATCGTTTCCCAATGGAACCCGCCTTGCTCATAGCCGATGCGTTTGACCACATCGCGGGCAGTCTGGATCATCTCTTCGTGGCTGACCTCGGTGCCGGGCTTTGAGCGCACCTCGCCAGCCAGCACCACGCGATTGGTCGTGGTCAGCGTCTCCACCGCCACCTTGGCCCGCGGATCCCTAGACAGGAACAGGTCAACAATCGCGTCCGAGATCTGATCGGACACCTTGTCAGGATGGCCTTCCGAGACGCTTTCGCTTGTGAATTCGTAGTTGGTGAGCATGGCAGGCCTCCGGTGGGCTCGTTTCTTGTTCTTGTTTCAATTCAGAATGATCGTTCGCCGACCGGAAAGGAAGACGCGGTGCTGGGAATGCACACGCACAGCCTGCATCAGGGCGGCTGCCTCCAGGTGGCGTCCGATGCGGATCATGTCCGCCGGGCTGTGGCTGTGGTCCACGGGCTCTGTCACCTGGGTGATGATCGGGCCCTCGTCGAGGTCAGCGGTGACATAGTGGGCTGTTGCTCCGATCACTTTCACACCGCGCGCATGGGCCTGGTGATAGGGCCGTGCACCCTTGAAGCTCGGCAGGAAAGAGTGGTGGATGTTGATGCACCGTCCCATCAGACGCTTGCAGGCTTCATCGGAGAGAACCTGCATGTAGCGCGCAAGGACGACCAATTCCGCGCCGGTTGTCTCGATCAGGTCAAAGAGGCGGGCCTCTGCGGTGGGTTTGGTGTCGGCCGTCACCGGCACCTGGTGGTAGGGCAGGCCGAAATGGGCCAGCGCGGGGCCAAGGTCGGGGTGGTTCGAAACGAACGCTACAGGATCGATGGGGATCTCGCCGCGCCGGGCGGCACTGACAAGCATGTTGGCGCAATGGTCTGACTTTGAGACCATGATCAACGCCTTGATCGGCGCTCGCTCGCGGTGAATGGACCAACTGGCGGTCTTGTTCTCAGCGTTCGCCATGGCGTCGAGGGCGGTTTCGAGGCCTTCAAGGTCGCCGCCGCCTTCGTCTCCATGGATGACAAGCCGTGCGAAGAACTGGCCTGCGTCCTCATCGCCAAAGGTGCGTGAGGCCGCGATGAACCAGCCATGCTCGGCCATGGCCCGCGCCAGGTCGGCCACAAGGCCGACCCGGTCAGGGCATTGGAATCGCAGGATATGGGATGGGGCGGCGGCGTCCATGTTTAGTAGCGGTAATGCTCGGGCTTGAACGGGCCGTCGTCATCCACGCCGATATAGTTGGCCTGCTCGTCGGTCAGCTCGGTCAGGCGCACGCCGAGCTTTTCAAGGTGCAGCATGGCGACCTTCTCATCGAGGTGCTTGGGCAGGGTGTAGACCTTGTTTTCGTACTGGTCGCCGTTTTGCCACAGTTCCATCTGCGCCAGCACCTGGTTTGTGAAGGAGGCCGACATCACAAAGGAGGGGTGGCCCGTAGCGTTGCCGAGGTTCACCAGGCGCCCTTCCGACAACAGGATGATCCGCTTGCCATCCGGGAAGGTGATCATGTCGACCTGGGGCTTGATGTTCGTCCACTCGAAATTCTTCAGGCCCTCGACCTGAATCTCATTGTCGAAGTGGCCGATATTGCAGACGATCGCCATGTCCTTCATCGCGCGCATGTGGTCGACGGTGATGATGTCCTTGTTGCCCGTCGCTGTGACGAAGATATCGAACTGGGGCGCAGCCTCGTCCATCGTCTTGACTTCGAAGCCGTCCATAGCGGCCTGGAGGGCGCAGATCGGGTCCACCTCTGCCACAGCCACGCGCGCGCCAGAACCTGCCAGCGACGCCGCAGAGCCCTTGCCCACATCGCCATAGCCGGCGACGAAGGCGGTCTTGCCCGCCATCATCACGTCCGTGCCGCGGCGGATGGCGTCCACAAGGCTTTCCTTGCAGCCATACTTGTTGTCGAATTTCGACTTGGTGACACTGTCGTTCACATTGATGGCGGGGAAGGGCAGCTCGCCATTCTTTTCCATCTGGTAGAGGCGCAGGACGCCCGTCGTCGTCTCTTCGGACACGCCCTGGATGCCGGCCTTGGTCTTGGCAAACCAGCCCGGGCTTTCGGCGATGCGCTTCTTGATCTGCTTGAACAGCTCGACCTCTTCCTCGCTCTTGGGATCGTCCAGCAGGGATGGATCGGCCTCGGCCTTCTCGCCGAGCACAAGGTAGAGTGTGGCGTCGCCGCCATCATCTAGGATCAGGTTGGGCGCCCAGCCACCTGGGCCGTGGAAGATGCGGTCTGCAAACTGCCAGTATTCCTCCAGAGTTTCTCCCTTATGGGCAAAGACAGGCGTACCGGCATCGGCGATGGCGGCGGCGGCATGGTCCTGGGTCGAGTAGATGTTGCAGCTGGCCCAGCGCACCTCTGCGCCGAGGGCTTCCAGAGTCTGGATCAGCACGGCGGTCTGGATGGTCATATGCAGGGAGCCGGCAATGCGCGCGCCCTTCAGGGGTTGGCTGGCGCCGAATTCCTCGCGCGCGGCCATCAGGCCCGGCATCTCGGTCTCGGCAATCGCGATTTCCTTGCGGCCAAAGTCGGCAAGCGAAATGTCCGCAACGGCGTAATCGGCCATATCAAAGTTCCTTTATATGATTTCCGGCTTGGCGCGCACCTAGCAGATGTGGGCGAGGCTGGGAAGGGGGCATGGGAGCTGCGATGCGCTATTATCGGCTGGCGTAGTCATGGGGCGTCATCGGGCCTCACCAGCATTCGGTGCTATCCTGTTTCGACACCCAACCATGGACCAGCTTTGTTCCCGTTCGCCTGAAACAAGGGCGATGTCCACTTCGAGCTTATCACCTGACAGGGTGTAACTGAGACGTTGCGGATAATCGTGGCTGGGGTTTTCGAACGTGGCTGAAGCCTTGCTCAGACGCGTGCTCTCAAAAGCAGTTGGGCCTACACCGCGCGGGTACGCCATGTAACGCCAGCCCGCCTGTGTCTGCTCTATGCGCAACTGCTCGAAAAACGCTGTGCCCGTCTCGCCTGGGACCGTGCCATAGCCGAAGAGCAGATCATCTGCGCCAATCGACCAGACTTCGCGCGTGCCCGCATCGGTTTCCCAACAGCCTGCGAGCCATTCGAAGGGATGATCGGATTGGGCCACTTCGGGCGGCGAGGCGCAGGCAGAGGCAATGAGCGCGGTGGCAAGAGCCAGGCCGCGCCGTGCGAGTGTCATTTCCCGGGAATGCCCTGGTCCATTGTGCGGGCAGGTTCGCAGCAGGGCCCGCCGACCATCTTCGCCGGGACGCCCGCGACCGTGCATTGTGGGGGCACGTCCTTGAGCACGACAGAGCCCGCGGCGACCTTGGCTTCGTCGCCGATCGTAATGTTGCCGAGCACCTTTGCACCGACGGAGAGCAGCACGCCGCGCCCGATCTTGGGATGCCGATCGCCGACCTCCTTGCCCGTGCCGCCAAGGGTCACGCCGTGGAGCAGGGAGCAGTCATCGCCGACAACGGCCGTCTCACCGATGGTGATCGCCGTGGCGTGGTCCAGCATGATCCCTGTGCCGATGCGCGCGGCGGGATGGATGTCGACGCCGAACAATTCGCTCGCGCGCGACTGGAAATAGAAGGCGAGCGTTTCGCGGCCCTGGCCCCAGAGACGGTGCGCGATGCGGTGGGTCTGAAGCGCCAGGAAACCCTTGAAGAACAGGAAGGGCTGCAACAGTCCGCGGCAGGCCGGGTCGCGGTCCAGTACGGCCCACATGTCTGCCTCGGCCGCATCAACGAGGCCGTGGTCACCGTCATAGGCGCGCTCGAACACGCGGCGGACCTGCAGAGCGCCCATTTCTGCGCCCGAGAGCTTTTCGGCGAGGTGATACGACATCGCCTGGCAGAGGCTGTCATGGCTGAGGATCGCGGCATTGATGTAGCTGGCCAGCGTTGGCTCTTCCGCGGCGGCGGCGGCAGCTTCGAAGTTCAACCGGGTCCAAGCTGGGGGGCGCGCGCCTGTGTCTGGATTGTCGCTCATGGCCGATCCTCGCCTTTTAGTTTGCCATAGGTGGTCAGTCTGTCGCAGGCTGGCAACCCCACAGGCGAAAATCCGAGTGGGCGGTATCACGAAATTTTCTATTGACTACATATGTAGACGATATTACGACTACGGATGTGGTCTACCAGAAGAGGGGACTCTCCATGCAGATTACCGACGCCGAACTGGAAGTAATGCGCGTTGTCTGGGCTCGGCCCGGACTCTCAGCTGCAGACATCCACACCGCCCTGGAAGGCAGCCAGGATTGGTCGCGCCAGACCGTTAAGACACTGCTCGCGCGCCTGACCGAAAAGGGCGCCCTGAATGCCGAGCCGGAGGGCCGCAAGTTTCTTTACACCGCTGCGCTGAAGCAGACCGACTATGAGGCGAGCGCGACCGAGCGGTTCGTCGACAAGGTCTATCGCGGCCGCGCTGCGCCGCTTGTGGCCCATTTGGCCGACAGCAAGGGCCTGACCGAAGAAGACATTGCCGACCTCGAATCCCTGATCGAAAGGCTGAAATCATGATCACGACCTATCTGTCCGTCGCGCTCCTGATTGCGCTTGTGTTCTGGGTGCGCCGCCCGTTTGCCAAAGCCTTCGGGGCAAAAGCCGCCTATGCGCTTTGGGCGCTGCCTTTGGCGCGGCTCCTGATGCCGCCGGTG
>JBCBGD010000075.1:0-10489 GCA_038527085.1 Pseudomonadota bacterium
GTTTTGAGAACAATGGGGAGTGGAAAGGTCTGCGATGGCGGTCAGTTCCCGCGTGATCACCGTGTGGACGATGTCGGACGCGATCATGAACTCCAGCCCTGTGAGGATGTAGGTGCCAAGGATGGCGCGGGCCGTGTTGAGGTTTCCCAGGTTGTGCACCAGTCCGATGCCATGGCGCAGCCCCGCCAGCAGCCTGAAAAAGGCGATGAAGAAGCCGAACAGGATCAGCGCCACACCAATGAGGTCGATGCAGATCGCCAGGCCTTCGAGAAAATGGAACAGCGGTTCGTCGAGCCCGAACGGCAGGTGCTCCAGTGATGTCCCGCCGGTCATGCCCTCCATGGGGTGGCCGCCCTCGGTCTCGGCCATCACATCAGCTCCGCGTCAGTCATCACTTCGACGAGGGCAGGGCCGTTATGGGCAATCGCCTTGGCCAAGGCTTCGTCTAGCTGGTCGCGCGAGGAGACCCGTTCGCCCATGCCGCCGCAGGCCCGGGCAAAGCCTGCAAAGCTCGGATTGACCAGGCCCGTCTGCCAGACAGGGAACTCGGCCGCTTTCTGTTCCTTGGTGATCTTACCAAGTTCGGCATTGTTCATCAGGATGTGCGTGATGTTCATCCCGTATTTGACCGCTGTGGTGAACTCCATTGCGTACTGGCCGAACCCGCCATCGCCCGACACAGAGATGACCTTCCGGCCCTTGAAGGGCCCATCCTCCAGCGTGGCGGCCCATGCGCCCATGGCGGCGGGAAAGGCAAAGCCGATCGAGCCGAGATAGCCAGACATCAGAACGCGCTGCTGGCCTGTCGGCTCGAAATAGCGCCCGAAACTGTAGGTATTGTTGCCCACATCCACAGGCAGGATGGCGTCGGCCGGCGCATGCCGGGTGAGCGCGTCGAACAGGGCAGCAGCGGAGACGCCCTTTCCGCGGTCTTCTTCCCGGCGGCTTGCTTTCTCCGATTGCCAGAGGCGCCAGCGTTCGGCGACTTCATTGCGAAGGTCGGCAAAGGTCTCACCGGCCACGGCGCTGCGCAGCGCTTCAGCCGTGACGCCGACATCGCCCATTACAGGCACCGTCACAGGATGGCGTTTGGCCAGGCGCATCGGGTCAGTGTCGACCTGGATTGTCGGCGCACCTTCATAGATGCCTGTGTGGTCCGAGAAGGACGAGCCGAACACGATGAGCAGGTCCGCCTCATTCATGAACCAGCTCGCGATGGGCGTGCCTGAGCGGCCCATCACGCCTGCCGCCAGGGGGTGGTCGTCTCCGATCTGGCCCTTGGCCTTGAAGGTCGTCGCGACAGGCGCGCCCAGCGCTTCGGCCAGGGCTGTCACCTCCGCCATGCCGTCAAGCGCGCCATACCCAACGATGATCATCGGTCGCTTGGAGCCCTTGATGAGATTCACGGCTTCTTCCAGTGCCGAGGCGGGCGGGCCGACTCTCAGATCCGCCATGCGTCTTTCCGGGCCCTGTGCCTTCGCACCTTCAGATGCAGGCTTTGGCTGGACGTTGTCCGGGAAGACGAGATGGCCGACGCCGCGCTCAAGGATCGCGGTCTTGATCGCCTGGCTCATCAGCAGGGCGTGATCGGACTCAGGATGCACCGTGTGCGAGAAAGCAGAGACGGCCTCAAACGCGGCTTCGAGATCAATGTCCTGGAAGGCGTGGACACCGACGACTTGGTCCTGCACCTGACCCGTCAAGGCGAGCGCAGGCGCGCCATCGACCTTCGCGTCCCAAAGCCCCGTGATGAGGTTGGTCGCGCCTGGCCCGGCAATCGTCAGTGCTGCGGCTGGCCGCCCCGTCAGCTTGCCATATCCCGAACAGGCAAATGCAGCTGCGCCTTCATGGCGGATCCCGAAATAGCGCAGCTTGCCCTCGGCTTCCTGCACGCGTAGCGCATCTGCCAGGCCAAGGTTCGAGTGCCCGACCATGCCGAACACGCTTGTGACGCCCCAATTCGTCATCGTCTCGGCCATTACGTCGGCAATCGTGCGCGCGCGCGGTGGCTCCGCCGGAACACCGACATAGATGCCGTCATCGCGCACATCGACCTCGAACAGTGTCTGGCCCGTGTCCTCGTGTCCGCCCGGCGGCTTTCCCGTGAGGGGATCAAAGTCCCAGCCGTGCCAGGGGCAGCGCAGCCAGCACTTGTCTTCGATGCCTTTCTCGATGTTGCCTTCGCCAAGCGGCCCGCCTTGGTGCGGGCATTTGTTGTCCATGGCGGCGTATTGGCCGTCGAAATGGACAAGGGCGACGGACTGAATGCCCGCTGTGGCCGATTTCACGCGGCCTTCGGCCACTTCGCCGGGTTCGGCCACTTTGTGCCAGGTCAGATCTGTGTCGGTCATGCTTGTGTCTCCCCCTGAGGTGCTCCGCGCCACGTAGCCCACCCCGCGACGCGGCGCATTTCAAGTCACGATCACAAAAATTTCGGCAACACTTGATTGGCTCGGCAATCTGCGCTCGGCTACGAGGCAGCGAAACGCAGAGGGGCAAACGCGCCGTGAACAAGACCAGTGTCGCCAAGTGGAGCGAACTTGAGGACCGCAAGCCGGCCTACGCCATTGTCGGCGAGGTGGACCTTGTGGTGGTCCGCTATGACGAGACCGTGTCGGTGTTCTATGGCCGGTGCCTGCACCGCGGCGCGCTGATGGCCGACGGTCACGTCGATGAACACGACAATCTCATCTGCGGCGTGCACAATTGGGACTACCGCCTCGACAGCGGCGTCTCTGAATATGAGAATTCCGAAGCCCTTCCGAAGTTCCGCGCCGTGATCGAAGGCGATGACGTCTTTGTCGACATTGATGAGATCCATGCCTGGGCGAAGTCCAATCCGCAGCCCTTTGATCGCGACGCCTATCTGGGCCTCTATCAGGATCCGAGCCACGAACCCCACGCCGAGCCGCAGAATGCGCGCATCCAGCAATATGCCCATGATGGTCTCAGCAAGGTTGGCCACCATGGCGTGGTCGATGCGATGGGCGTGCCGCGCTCGCAGCTTCCGTCCTGGGATGACATCCAGATCCTCACGGCGCAACTCCAGCGAATGCCGCTGCTGGATGATGAGCCCGTGGAGACCTCCGTCACCATAGGGCCGAACGCCCAGAAACCGCTCAAGCTCGACATCCCGTTGTTTGTCTCGGACATGAGTTTCGGCGCCCTTTCGGAACCGGCAAAGGTCTCGCTGGCGCGGGGCGCAGAGCTGGCCGGCACGGGCATTTGCTCAGGTGAAGGCGGGATGTTGCCGGAAGAGCAGGCGGAGAATTCGCGCTACTTTTACGAGCTCGCGTCAGGACGTTTCGGCTTCAGCTGGGAAAAGGTTCGCAAGGTCCAGGCCTTCCACTTCAAGGGCGGGCAAGGCGCAAAGACCGGCACCGGCGGGCACCTGCCTGGCGAGAAAGTGAAGGGCAAAATCGCCGAAGTGCGCGGACTGGACGAGGGCGAGGCGGCCATCTCTCCTGCGCGCTTCCCGGACTGGACGGAAGTCTCCCAGATCCGCGAGTTCGCAGACGAGGTGCGCAGCCGAACGGGCGGCATCCCGGTCGGCTACAAGCTTTCGGCACAGCACATCGAAAAAGACATCGATGCGGCGCTCGAGGTTGGCGTCGATTACATCATCCTCGACGGCCGCGGCGGGGGCACAGGCGCTGCGCCGCTCATCTTCCGGGACAACATCTCTGTGCCGACCATCCCCGCGCTTGCCCGCGCGCGCAGACACTTGGACACGTCCGGTCGGTCTGATGTCACGCTTGTCATCACGGGCGGGCTGCGCACGCCTGCGGACTTTGTGAAAGCGCTCGCGCTTGGCGCCGATGCGATCGCGGTGGCCAACTCAGCCATGCAGGCCATTGGCTGTATCGCCATGCGCGCCTGCCACACCAACAAGTGCCCCGTCGGCATCGCGTCCACAGATCCTCACTTCACCAATCGTCTGGTGATCGAGAAATCGGCAAGGCGACTCGCCAACTTCTTCGAAGCGTCGGTTGAGCTTATGCAGGTGATGGCGCGCGCGTGCGGGCATAGCCGCCTGTCAGACCTCAATCCCGATGACCTGACCACATTCAAGAGAGAGATGGCTGAGCTGTCCGGTGTCGAATATGCCGGGGTGGGCGCATGACCATCGCGGGTGCTGAACTCCTGGTCATGCTCCTCGGCATTTATTTCGCCATCGGCCTGCTTGTTGGCTTGGTCTATGCGTTCGGCGGAGCAGGGCGGATAGATCCGGCCGCGAAAGGTAAGGGCATGCCAGCGCGGGTGAGGCTTCTCATCCTTCCCGGCGTCATGGGGCTCTGGCCGTTGATGCTCGCCAAACTCTTCACCCAGACGGAGCCGCCCGTCTCATGAAGCGCGCACACCGCAAGACGCACCTGCTTCTTTGGGCGCTCCTCGGCCCGGCCATGGTCGCCATCATCGTGCTGGCCGTAATGCACCGACCCGCAGAGCCTGTGAATGACGCGCTGCCAGGCGCCCTGACACAAGAGGCCGAGTGATGTCGCACGATTACAAGGCGGTGCAGTGGACCTCGTTCAAGAAACGCTTCGATCTGTGGCTACTGGCGGGCATCGCGCTGTATCTTGTCGTCTTCATCGCGGTCAGCAGCGCGGCACAGCCTGCTGGGGAGAGCCTGCACCCAGTGCAGGTGATAATCCGCGCCACGGGGACGCTTGCGTTCCTGCTGCTCACCTTCATCCTCTGCATTGGGCCCCTCGCGCGGCTGACGGATCGGTTCAAGCCGTTCCTCTACAACCGCCGCCACCTCGGTGTGACGACGTTCCTCATCGCCCTGGTCCACGCCGGACTGGTCATCATGTGGTACCATGGCTTCTCGGACGTGAACCCGTTGGTATCGGTGTTCGCCTCCAATCCGCTTTATGGAAACCTCTCCGGCTTTCCGTTCGAGAGCCTCGGCTTCGCGGCGCTGATTGTAATGTTCCTGATGGCTGCCACCAGCCATGATTTCTGGAACGCCAATCTTGGCCCGGGCCTCTGGAAGGCGCTGCACATGGGCGTCTATGTCGCTTACGGCTTGCTGGTGGCCCATGTGGCGCTCGGCGCAATCCAGTTCGAAAAGCACCCTGCTTATGTGGCGCTGCTTCTCGCTGGCGCCGTGACCGTGACAGGGCTCCATGTTTACACCGGCATGGCCAGCCTGAAATCGGCCCAGGGCACCACACTGGAGGGTTGGCTCAAGGTCGCTGCGCTAGATGAAATGGAAGATGCCCGCGCAAAGATCGTGCAGCCTTCAACGGGCGAAGCAATTGCTGTCTTCCGCGATGGTGACAGAGTGTCGGCCGTATCGAATGTCTGCCGGCACCAGGGCGGACCGCTCGGCGAGGGCAAGATTGTCGATGGCTGCATCACTTGCCCGTGGCACGGATTCCAGTACCGGATGGAAGACGGCCAATCACCGCCGCCCTTCACCGAGAAGATCGCCACGTATGCCACGCAGATTGTGGATGGCGTGGTCTATGTCAGGCCCGAGCCGAACGCGCCCGGCACGCCCCAGGCCCCGAGCATGATTGGAGCGACCGCATGAGCAAGGATGACTTCTTCATCGGCTGGGCAGAAACGCCAAAGTCAGACCGTCGCTTTTTCCTTGGCGCAGGCCTCGCCCTGCTTGCTGGGACAGCAGTAACGGCAGGCGGTGTCGCCGCGCTCCAGCGCCGCGCGGGCCCCGGCGACTGGGCCATGGGCGATATCCGCGAATGGCGCGGCATCGCCACCTCCGAGCCCTACGCCATGCTCCGAACGCTGGACCTGGACGGCACGCCGCGCACCGCGCTTCTCGGCTGCCAGGGCAAGTGTGGCGTGGCGGCCAGGATCGGGGCGCTGGAGGGCCAGCCCGTGGTCGTGAAAGGCTCGCTTATCCAGCGCGGCCCCCACGCCATGATCGCCGTGATCGATGGCATGGACTGGATCGAGGCCGACCCTGCAGGCACCACGGCGGACCTCGCTTTTCCTGAGCCTGAACCGCTCACAGAAGTGTCTCTTAGCGGCGAAATACTGGATTCGAAATGCTGGTTTGGCGCCATGCGACCCTCCGAAGGCAAGGTGCACAAATCCTGCGCCAGCCTGTGCATCCGCGGCGGCATTCCACCAGCGTTCTATGTGAAGGACCGCGCGGAGCAAACGGCCCTGATGATCATGACCGATCAGGGGGCAGCCCACGCCGAAAGCCTCTTGGAGTACGTTGCCGACCCGGTTTCGATTTCAGGGCAGGTGCTCCACTTCGGGGACCTGTTGCTGCTCGACGCGCCGGTCAGCGCGATCTCACGCCTGACCGCTTGAAGCCATTACCGGGACAGGCGCTGCGCTTCGCGGATCTCGCCGCGCAGAACGAGAATGTCGATATTGTCCGGTGCCATGGAGCGGGCCGCTTCGACATCATTCATGGCCAGGCCAAAGCGCTCCAGCGCCAGATAGGCCCGCGCGCGAAGGGCCAACCCGTCGGCATCAAGCGGCGCATCATCAGCCACAGTGTCGAGATCGTTTATGGCGCGCTGCCACTGCTCACTCGCGATCAGGGCCACGGCCCGGTCCTTCAGGAGATCGGTGTTGCCCGGCGCGAGCTTTAGCGCATTGGTCAGCGCCACTTCCGCCGCCTCGGGCGCGCCTGCCAGCAGCCAGGCATTGCCCGCCTGGCCAAGATAGCCCGTGCGCGCCGCGATGTCGCCGCCGTCTGGCGCGTTGGCGAGGTCTTCCAGCCGCGCCGCGCCTTCTCCGGGGTGCCCTAACGCAATCAGGGCCACGGCCGCGCATTGTCTCGCTCCTGGCCGTCCGCCATCTGCCAGCCAGTCGAGGCCATCTTCATAGGCCGCTTCAGGATCCGTCTCCACAAGCGCAAGGCAGGTCGACAGACGCTCGGCCTCCTGCGCTTGCACCTGACGGCCCGCCTCGGTCATGGTCGCAGATTGCATCAGCGCCAAGGCTGAGATCAGGGCTGGAAGGCTGGACACAGGTGGTTTCCCTTCGTCAAATCAATCGTACGCAGCCCTAGAGGTGCACCCATTGGATCGCAAATGACAGATACGCAACGCAGCCTCTACTGCTTTGGCCTCGGATACAGCGCCATGCGCCTCGCTGAGCGAATGCTGGCGCGTGGATGGAGAGTGGGCGGCACGGTGCGCGGCGATGACAAGGCTGAGACTCTGCAGACAGAGGGCATCGCTGCCGATGTTTGGGACGGGCAGGGGCTCGTCAGCCCGCCAGTGGGCAGCGATTGGGTCATCTCCGTCCCGCCGGATGAGGGTGGCTGCCCCGTCTTCGCCTCTGCTGTGTCGCAAGCAGCTTCCGCCAAATCGATCACGTATCTGTCCACGACCGGCGTCTATGGCGATCTTGGCGGGGGGTGGGCGTTCGAATGGACGCCGATAAACCCCCAAAGCAAGAGAGCGGAAAACCGCGTGCGCGCCGAACAGCAATGGCTTTCGACCGGGCAGCGCGTCAGCCTCGTCAGACTGCCAGGGATCTACGGGCCGGGCCGCTCGCCGCTTGATCGTGTGCGCAAAGGCGAGGCTCGCCGCATTGTGAAACTCGGTCAGGTGTTCAGCCGTGTCCATGTCGATGACATCGCCAGCGGCCTTGAGGCATTGCTCCTGACGGAGCGAGAAGGCGGGGTGTTTCACCTGTGCGATGATGAGCCCGCCCCTCCCCAGGATGTGATTGCCCATGCCGCCTGTTTGCTGGGCGTCGATCCGCCTCCGGAGGTGGAGTTCGACGACGCCGACCTCTCTCCCATGGCGCGCAGCTTTTATGCCGAGTGCAAACGTGTCTCTAATGCCCGGGCGAAGGCCGCGCTGGGTTGGCGCCCAGCCTATCCAACTTACAGGGAAGGGCTCAGCGCTATCCTTAAGGCCGAAACATGCTGATGCGCGCCACGCTGGCGATTGCCCTGGTCTGGCTGTTCGTTGCCCTGGCGGCTGGGTTGGTGATGCAGGCGGAGCTCATTGCGCCGGGCCTTCAGATCTACCTCTACAATGGCCAGAGCGCACCGGAACTGCACAATGAATTCTGGGGCGTCCACGGCGCGATCGCGATCTCGGCGTTTCCAGTGACGGCGCTTGGGGCTGTGGGCTGCCTGCATTTGGCAAGTTTCCGCGAGCCGTCCTCTCCAATCGGCATGGGTGAGACCGCGGCAGCAGGTGCGCTCATCCTGCTGGGCGGACTCTTCGTTGCCAGTGCCATCTTCCAGCGCGACAGCCTTGGGTTTGTTCCGGTAAGGCTCTCCACCTTGGGATTGGCTGGTGTGGGTGTTTCCGTCATTGCCGCGTCGCTGGCCTGCTTCCGCAACCAGCCTTCGCGCAGGGCGGCAGCGCCGTGGCTTGTTTTCTCGCTCGTGCTCGCCGCCATCGCGGGTTATCTGCGCATGGTGCTCAACGCTGTTGGAACCGATTTCATCTTACACGACACCTACTACACAGTGGCTGCCTGGCATGCTGGTGGCGGCGCGCTTGCCTTGCTGATGATGGGGCTCTGGTCGGCGGTGGCGCGCAGGGCGGGCAAGCACATGCTGGGGTGGCTCAGCGCCGTCTTGGCTGGCACAATCGCGCTGGCCTGGACAGGTGTGGTGATCGGCCAGGCCCAGCTCGGCCTTATGGGCATGCCCAGGCTCTATTCCGACTATGCCGATGTATTCAGCGCTTTACAGGCCCGCTCTGGGATTTGCGCCGGCCTTGCTGTCGCGCTTTGGGCGCTCGCTCTTGTCCGGCTTGGACTGGCGCGGAAGACTTTGCCTCGCGAGGGGCCCGCTTCGGCATTTTAGGTTTGCCTGCTTCGATCAAGGCCGCGCGCTCCGCGTCGGTCAGCATCCGCCACTTGCCCTCAGGCAGATTGCCCAGTTCCAGCGGGCCGATGCGTTCGCGCTTCAAATCGATCACCCGGATGCCCACCAGATCGCACATGCGCCGAATCTGGCGGTTGCGCCCTTCGCGCAAGACGAAACGCAATGTCTGCTCCCCGAGCCGTTCGACCACAGCCTTCTTGAGCCGACGCCCATCGAGGCTGAGGCCATGTCGCAGCTTCTCCAGAGCCGCGTCGCTGATCCCTCCGCGAACACGGACGATGTACTCCTTGTCCATGTCGGAGTCCGGTCCGATGACCGCCTTGGCGACCACACCGTCCTCAGACAGGATCAGAAGCCCGTGGCTGTCCTGGTCCAGCCGCCCAACCGGCGCCAGTTTGTGGCCTCGCCCCGGAATGACGTCGCTTGTGCCATGCAGTGCTGACCGCGTGAGCAACCGAACGGCAGGCACTTGCTCGCCTTCCGGCGTGCCAGAGACGATGCCTTCAGGCTTGTTCATCACAACGGTGAGCTTGGATGCCAGTGCGTGCCCGCCTTGCTCGGCAAGCACCAATGTCTGTCCTGGCAGGATCTTGTGGCCAGGAGAGGTCAACGTCTCGCCGTCGACCTTCACAAGTCCGCGTTCGATGAGTCCTTCGGCTTCACGGCGCGAGCAGACGCCTTCCTGTGCCATCCACTTGTTCACGCGCATCGGCTCTTCGCCGAGATAGGTCAGTGTTTTCGACATAGCCCTGCCTAGCAAGAAAGTCCTGCCAGCCGCCAGTATTTCGGCGCACGGGGCAGGCAGTAGGGGACTCGCGCCATTGGCGAAATGGGTTTTGGAGATCGGGGACGACGTGTTTCTACTCGCCCGGTGGAGGAGGAAGGTTCCCTCTGAGGTTTGGATGGAGAAATCAGAATGATCTTACCCTTGAAACGATTGGCGCTCGCTGGTGGCCTCTTGATGGTCACGGCCTGCGCTTCAACGATCGAGCCCGATGGCCGACTCGAAGCGGCCCGCGACCGGGTCGACGCTGCAGCCGAGTACGGCACCTCGCGCAGTTCCTACACTCGGGCAACAGGCTTCCTGAACGAGGCCGAAGCCGCCCTCGAAGCCGGCGATGAGCGCGTCTACGACAGAAGCGTTGAGCTTGGAGACGCCTACGCCCAGGTGGCAATCGCCGAAGGCCAGGCCGATGAGGCCCGCGATGTCGTTGAAGCGATGGAAGGTGAGTTGAGCGACGCAGAAGCCATGGCTGCACGCCTGGAGGCCGACCTCGAAGCGGCCCGCGCTGCAAATCGCACAACGCCCTCAAATATGAGCCAGACGCTCAGCCTTCTGGCCGGCGCCATGAAGTGTACAATGGCTGATCGCGGCTCGGGCACGGTGGCTCTGTCATGCCCGGGCCTTGGTTTCGGCTTTGATCAATCACAGCTCAGTGTCGCTGCCGACGCGCGCATGTCAGCGCTTGCACAATTCCTCGACACCTATGGAGGCGTCGCGGTCGAACTCGTCGGTCACACCGATTCCATCGGACCAGAGGGCTGGAACCAGTCCCTGTCCGAGCGCCGCGCCGAGGCTGCAGCAGCCTTCCTTCGCGGTGAGGACATTTCTGCGGGCCGCATCACGACATCGGGGCAAGGCGAGTCTCAACCGATTGCCGGGAATGACACGCGGGCCAGTCGCGCCCAGAACCGCCGCGT
>JBCBGD010000076.1:0-10464 GCA_038527085.1 Pseudomonadota bacterium
CCCAAATCGCTTGTCTCAGTGTTGAACACCCTCCGCACAAAAGCGTGGCATTTGGGCCGTGGAAGAAACACAAAGCCTTTGTTCAGCCTTTTTGTTGCCGCTTGCGTTTCCATTTTGTAGGTCAAGGGCAACGACCTATGCCCGGTGAATTATGGAGTAGCTTTCGTGTCTCAGAAGAAAACTAAACAAAGCACCTACCAGCCCCCCCTCGCGCTCCTCTCCGCTTGCTCCGCGCTGCTTTTGATGGCTGCGTGCGGCGACGCGACTACGGACACCACGCCAGCTTCTGCGCCAGAACCGGTGGTTGAGGCCCCAATCGTTACGGCTTCGCCACAGGAGCTTCACGCGACACGCGTGGCCGATCTTTCTGCTGTGCGGGGTGCCATCGAGGCTTATCACCTGACAAATGGCGAATATCCAAGCACACAGGAAAATTGGCGCGGAGTCGCCTTCGGGCATGGGCCAGGAGCCAATTGGATTCCCGGACTTGTACCGGACTTTATCGCTTCACTTCCACGCGATCCGGCACTGGGGGAAACCAAAGCCGAGCCCCAGTATATCTACATTTCTGATGGCAGCGGATACAAACTCATCGTCCATAATGCGAGCGATGTGGCCCTTCTGGAAGAGGGCGGTGCCTTTGCCATCGACCCTGTGCGACCCGAGACAGGTTATGGCGTCTGGACAGACAACATGGTGGATTTCTAGGGGTCTGGATCTGGCGAGAAATGTGACGCCGTACAGGAGATTGCACACATGGCCCAAGCCGATGAGGCTGAGCGACTAAAGCTCCTTGATGAGATCCGGAGTCATAATGAAGAGCGCTACGAGCTGATGACTCGGGCGCTCAAGCTTTCCGGCGTGGAAGACGCCCACAAGTTCATAACGAAAGGGCTGCCTCAATCCCAGCTCTTTATGGTTGAGGTCATCCCATTTCTGCACAGGCTTTACCTTCACGAAGAAGAGAATACGACGAAACGTGTCCTTGATGTTGGGCCGCAGAATTTTGCAGGTACCGCCTTGCTGCGCGATGTTCACCGCAGGAACAGTTTTAATCGCCTCAAGCTTGACGTTTCCGCTGTAGATATCGTCGATGGTTTCGACCTCTTGCGGGAGATCGTCGCCCCTGGGCTCCCCTTCCTGAAGTCAGACGTCTTCAAGATCAAGGACCAGACCTGGGACACGATCATCTGCTCGCACGTGGTTGAGCATGTTCCAAAGCCTGGTCAGTTTCTGGCCCGGCTACAGGATCTTGCCCATGACTTTGTCATTGTCGGCTGCCCTTGGAATGAAGATCCGATCACAACGAAGTCCCACATCAATACGATCAACAAGCAGAGCATCATCGAATTTGGCGGGCGTGATCTGCAAATCTTCACCAACTATTGCTGGGGCAAGCATAGGGAGGTCTGTCTTTTCTGGCTGCCTGGCAAGGCAAAAACAGCATAGCATCGTATTGGGTTTTTCAGCTGGCAAAAACTATGGTTAATTGGAGGCGCTCGAGTTGAGTATCCTGGAGAGAGACTGTGGCGCGTAAATCCTTGGTTTTCGGGCATTCCCATGCTTGGTCGTTGAAACGTGCCATTCTGTCGGGGACCTATCAGCCTTCTGTGCCAGATTATTCTGTGGACGTGATATTGTGCGGGACGCGAGAATTTCCCGGCCCCCTGATTTCGACGGGCCTGAATGGGTACACCGCGATTAATGCATGCCTTATTGCAGCCTTGTCCGGCAGCACGCCTGGACCCGACACATGGCTGGTTTCGGCTGTCCAAGGCAACTTTTACAATATCGCTGGGATGGTCAAACCGGATCCTGAGTTTGATTTTGTTGTACCGGATGCGCCCCATCTTCCTCTGAATTCGTCAGCCGAGCTCCTGCCATACGACCTCGTAAAAAAAATGATCGAGGAGCAGGTTGAAGAGTTGGCTCTGTTGCTGAAACAGCTCCCCAAATTGGGCTTCCCGAACATCGCTCACATCAATGCGCCGCCCCCTGTAGAATCGGCGCAATACATCATGGATGACCTCTCACAAAAAAACGGGCTCGATCCGGAGACAGACGAGATTTCCGACGCGTCGCTGCGCCTCAAATTGTGGCTGACACAGAAAGATGTAATCGGCGACCTGTGTCGGGCGCTCGGCGTGCTGTGTATCGACGCTCCGGCCTCAACTCAAAATGAACGCGGTTTCCTCAGGGAAGAGTATTGGAAAGATGCCGTTCATGCCAACGAGCAATACTCGGCAATTATCCTCGCCGAGATTGAACGGGCCGTCATAGCAGGAGCGAAAGTTGATGCCTGATACTGAGTACGAGCCCTGTCCATATAAAAGCCTTCCAGATTATGCGTTTTGGCGCCGCTCCGTTGCTGCGCCGACAAACGAGCTTCTGGATCCGATCGTGTCCACCCGGTTCAAGATTACCAAGGAGGATAAAATCGCAACGGCTGGAAGCTGTTTTGCCCAGCATATTGCCCGCTTTCTCGCTCAAAGCGGTTACAATTATCTGGTGACAGAGCAAGGCCATCCGCTTCTCAGCGACGAGACGCTCCTTGAGTATAATTACGGCACCTATTCGGCGCGTTATGCCAATCTCTACACGACGCGCCAGCTATATCAGACATTGCTGCGCGCCTATGGGGAATTCGTTCCACAGGAAAGAGTGTGGAGAGATGGGGACCGATTCATTGATCCCTTTCGCCCGTTTATCCAGCCCAAAGGCTTTTCGAGTGCAACTGAATTTGAGGCAGACCAAGCGGCGCACTTCCGTGCGATCCGGAAGATGGTCGAGACGCTTGATATATTCGTGTTTACACTTGGGCTGACCGAGGCATGGCAGTCCACACAAGACGGTGCCGTATTCCCTGTGGCGCCTGGCTGCGGTGCCGGTCGACATGACTCCCAGAAGCACGCCTTCGTTAACTTCTCGGTTGGCGAGGTACTCGAAGACCTTCGTGCAGCGGTCAAGTTTATCCAGGCGAAAAACCCAGGCGCGCGGTTCTTGCTGACAGTTTCACCCGTCCCGCTCATCGCGACCTATGAGCAGCAGCACGTTTTGGTCTCAACCACATACTCAAAGTCGGTATTGCGCGTGGCTGCGGAGATGCTGAAACAGGAAGACCCTCACGTGGACTACTTCCCCTCCTACGAGATCATAACGGGCAATTTCTCTGGAGGCGTCTACTATGAAGATGATCTCCGGGAAGTACGCGAAGCGGGCGTGCGCCATGCCATGACGTGTTTCTTCCGGCACTATCTCGGTGTGGAGATCGCACCGCCTGCCCCAAGCCCATCAGAGCAGCAAACTCCACAGCGCCCAGTTCACAGATCGACAGCATCTTCGGCGGCCAATACCCGGGCTGCAAAAGTGATCTGCGATGAGGAGAATCTTGAAAGCACAAGCTGACGAGCGTCCTGCGTCACGACCTTAGTCCGTCTAGAGCTGCGAACGGATTGCTTTTGAAACTAGTCGGTCGCGTAAACATAGGCTCACAGGCTTGTTTGCAGCATCCAACAAGATCAAGGAGTCGCATGCGCGAGCATCCAGGATCGACAATACGGTTTGGTTGTCAGTTCCGAGGTGTGCTGTCTCGTGGCACAGCCAAGCAGGCGACTTCATGGCATTCGTGTCGCCGTCCAGGAGCATGTCCATCAGCAGCAGGCGGCTGGATTCATAGAGTTTGGAAAGTCGGTCGACAGACGCCGCTGCCACAAAAGCGCCCCGCGGATCTGTGAACACCACCCAAGCAAAAGGATCTACGTCAAAGAGAGTAGCAAGGTCTGTATCGAGTGTTAGAGGGGCATCTCTCACAACGGCTGGCGTGACCGAAAAATGAAGCGCCAGGACACTTGGCACAGAGTTTGTGGCCCGCCGCTCCCTGAGCCTGCCTTCAACAAGCTGAGGCGCCTCAGCAAGATCTCGGCGATTTATCAGTTTGAAGGGCTGGCCCTCAGCATTCTGATCCAGCCAGGCGGTGGTATCAGGAATTCCTTTCGGTCGGACTCTGCGTTCCTGCAGCAACGTCAGCGCAAAAACCAGGGAAAAGACAAAGACAACGCCGGCAAAGGCCACTTCCGGTAGAACCCGAAACCCAAAGTTGTCCAGGAGGAGGGTTGCCGCCACAATCAGTGTACCGCCTGCGCCAGACTTCAACAGTGCGAGGACATCTTTCAGCACTGCTTTGTTGAGCCCCTATGCCTGAGGTTTTCGTTTGGGGCCTGTGGTTTGGCTGGCATCACAGCGCTAGCTCGCACCACAGCCTGTGCTATTGCGTCAACGCATTGATCAGCCTCACCCAAAGTCCCAAGTCTCGATTTCATTTTGCCAAGCCGCTTCAACGTGAGCGTCTTCGCTGTCTAGTCCCGGGTCTGTGGACAATATGCTGGCCGGGCGTGCCGTTAAATCTGCGAAAAGCTCTGGACTCATAACTGCAGACTGGGCGGCCTGAGGCAACGCTGAAAAGTCGAAGCTATCTAGCGGTGCTGACGCAGGCGGTGGCGCATCGAAAACAAAGTCTGTTTCATCCAACAGCGAAACATCAGTGTTCGACAGCCGGATGTCGTTTCTTGTATCACCCGTCACCGAGATGATCGCGGTGGTGCCGTCCTGAACGAAAGTCAGCTTGGCGAAGGCATCTGCATCGGTTTCGCCCGCCTGCTTCAACCCAAGGCTCGCGAGGTTGATCAGGTCTTCGCCGTCCGTCCAGTCGGAAACGGTATCGCGTCTCCAATCACCTGCAAACACAAAGACATCGGCCCCAGCCTCGCCGACGAGCGTGTCGAACCCGCCGTCTCCAGACAGGATGTCATCGCCGGTGCCCCCCGTGATGAAGTCATTGCCACCCCCGCCAAACAGAGAGTCGTCGCCATCGCGCCCCCGGAGATTGTCATTGCCGGCGTCGCCAGAAACCAGGTCATCCCCGGCATTGCCGATGAGGAAGTCTTCGCCGTCTCCACCCAAGAGCGTGTCATTGTCATCCATGCCAAAAAAGCGGTCATTGCCCGCCCCACCGATGAGCGTGTCATCGCCCTCATACCCGGCGAGGAAGTCGTCGCCATCCCCTCCATCGGCGAAGTCATTACCCGCGAAACCGTAGAACTCGTCATTGCCGGCCTCGCCGAACATCACGTCATTGCCTTCACGGCCCTGGAGATTGTCGTTTCCGTCTCCGCCATAAAGGAGATCGTCGCCCGCATTGCCAACGAGGTAGTCATCGCCTTCGCCGCCATAAAGTTCATCATTCCCGTCAAGGCCAAACAGACGGTCATCGCCGCCTTCGCCGTCGAGCAGGTCAGCTCCGCCTTCCCCGACAAGGACATCAAATCCGTCACCACCGAAAATCTCGTCGGCTTGATCCGATCCAAACAGCACATCGGTAACACCCGTGCCGATCAGGACCTCGATGCTGTCAACGGTGTCGCGTCCTACAGACGTCTTTGTCACCGTGCCGGCATTCAGGTCGACTTCAATGCCTTGCCCGAGCTCTGAATAGTCGAGGGTGTCGCGCCCTGTACCGCCAAGGAAGGTGTCATTGCCGAGACCACCAATGAGCAGGTCGTCGCCTGAACGCCCATCCACCCTGTCGTCACCGGAATCACCGCGCAGCGTATCGTCACCATCATTGCCGATCAGGACGTCATCGCCATTGCCGCCGCGCAATTCATCATTACCGCCTTCGCCGAAGAGTCGGTCATTTCCATCGCGGCCCTCCAGGCGGTCATCACCCGACCCGCCTGCAACGGAGTCATTGCCACCATTGCCGACGACATAGTCGTTACCCTCGCCGCCGTTCAACGCGTCGTTTCCGTCCTCGCCAAACATCCTGTCATTTCCGGCGCCGCCGCTTAGAACATCATTGCCCGCACCGCCGGCGAGGAAGTCATCACCGTCGTCGCCAGAAAGCGTGTCTGTCAGGTCGCTGCCGCGCAGGAAGTCATTGCCGTCGCCAGCCAAAACAGAGATGCCCGCAGCATCCGCAATCTCAAACACGTCGTCTAGCTCTGTGCCGATAACCTCTTCCACCCGTGACAGGGTGTCTGTGTCGCCAAAGCCGTCTGTGACCGTATTGCCCTGCATGACAATGCCTTGTGTCGCGCCAAGTTCAGACACGTCTAACGCATAGGTCACCGTATCGCGGCCAGAACTGCCGTCGAGGAAGTCATCGCCGGCTCCGCCCGACAGAAGATCATTGCCGCCAAGGGAGAAAATCCGGTCATCCCCCGTCCCTCCAAAGAGGAGGTCGGCCGATGTCGCGCCAATCACGAGGTCGTCGCCGGCGCCGGCATCGACCGAGCCTTCGAAGCTACCGCCGCTTGTATCGAAGACATCGTCGCCGATGCCCAGATCCACACCACCGGTGAGTGATCCCGTATTAATCAAGACATCATCAAAAAGGCCTGCGTCGATATCCTCGGCGTCGGGCAAGACGATGATGGGGTCTCCATCCGGTCCGAGAAGGTCTACGCCCGTCAACGGTGAGAAGCGAATGGTGATCGTGCCCAAAGAGGGGTGATCAACATTCTCCGGGAAAACCGGGTCGCCGAACTCATCGAAGACAAGTGCTCCGCTGTCCAACTCTTGAAGCACAAGATCCGGAAGTCCGGGAATGCTGATTGCGGCACGGGAAAATCCTGCATCAGGATCGAAGACGGATGTGAGCGCCCCGAGGAGTGCGAACGATTCTGCTGCGAAAAGTTCGACATCGCCAATGATCTCACCTGAGTTGGTGATTTCAAAGCGCGTCCGCGTTTCAAATTCAGAGCCGTCAAGGTTCAGAGCGGTCGTCGCACCGCTTATTGCTGAGCCGTCGCCATTGTCGTTGGTGTCAGCCAAAATGCGCCCTGTGGCTTCGTTGGTGACGCGCACAACGCCTGCGCGGTCTCCATCATCAATAAAGCCGCCAGCAACGACGGTACCGGTCGATTGGATCGTTCCGGAATTGGTGATCGTTGCGGTTTCGGTGAATTGACCCGTGATGACGGTCGCGGCCTCACTTGTGAAGTAGCCACCAACAGCGCTGTCCACCGAAATCAGTCCCGAATTATCCAGGGTAAAGGTCTCCGTAGCGCTGCTGGAAATGCCCAGGCTCGCCTGCGCGAAGCCAAAGGGAGATGCTATCGTGCGCATCGTTCCCGTGTTTTCAACGGTGAAGTTGCGGATATTGTTATCGCCGTCATTGAACGACAGCGCCGTCCCGAACGTCCCCTCAATGAGGCCCGCATTTCGCAAAGTTGCGCTCTCAGTGTCTGCAAACGCACCAAACCGTGCTCCATAAATTCCGCGCAAGACACCATCTTCGCTATTGTTTAGCGTGAGTTCGGCGTTACCTTCGGGCGTGTTGGCGAACAAGCCCACGCCAAGCTTGTCGAAGACACCAATCGTTCCCGTATTGTCCAGCGTAACAGCCTCGCCGTTAAGGCTCGCCTGGCTCACCTCGCCTGCATTGGAAACACTGAGGTCATCTGCGAGGAAACGCATCGCGAACGCACCAAAATTGAAGTCTGGCGTCTCGCTGATCCCGTAACGCGCGTCTTCTGTGATGGTGATGTTCGCCGTTTGCAGGCGGTTCACCACTGAAAAATACTCGCCTGTGCCGTCTAGCGTGAGCTCGAACACACCATCGACTGGACCCTCCGCAAGTGAAATGTCGGCAGTGAAATCAAATGGATCATCGCGCTCGACGACAAACACTTTTGATGGATCGAGGTTCTCGAAGCGAAGCGACGATCCATCAAATACGCCGGAGGCTGTCAAAGTGCCCTGTGTGGGATCATCCGCATCTGCACTGTAGGACATGAAAGGCACGATGCCTGCGTCCGGCGAGATCTGGATCGTGTCACCAACGGAGAAGTCAGTGATGAGGTCGCCACCCGTGTCTTCTCCGGTTTCGCTGGCAAAGACCAAAAACGTGTCATCGCCTGCACCGCCCGTGAGCGTGTCTGCACCATTATCACCAGACAAGATATCATCAAAGGCGCTGCCAATGATGGTATCGTTGCCGTCGCCGCCTTCCACATCCACGCTCGATGATGACAGTGTGCCATCGTAGACATCATCGCCGGCACCGAGGCGGGTGAACCCATTGTGCGTGCCCGATTGGATGACGATATCGTCGCCAGCGCCCGTATCAATCCGCCCCGTAATGAGGCCGAAATTTGTGATGTTGTCGACCAGATTGGCTTGTTCCGGAACGAAGATGATTGGTTGGAAATCGGTCGACGCAACAGCAAACTGGTTCGAGCCGAGGGGCTGAACGATCACATTGCCCAATTCTTCCGTTGGAACCTCAGTCGTATTCGGAAAGACAAAGTCGCCAAACTCATTGACCAAGAAGGTAACTTCGCCGGAGCTTTGAGTGGCGTTGAAGTCAATGAAAGGCGCAAGTCTCGGAGCCGTCAAACCAAGAATGGTCACAACCGGAACCTGAGGGGGCAGTGGGAAGACGCCGAAGGGCGTCGACACCTGACCATCGCTGGTGAGGAAGACATTGTCTTGGGAAAATTGCACGCTCGAATCCGGCCCCAAAGCTGGAAAGACAAGGCTGGCATCCACTGCAAAGCGTTCAACTCCCACGCCTTGATAGGCGAGGTCGCTGAAGCTGTCCAAAGTAGCGTCCTGGCCGGCAACCAACTGACCACTGGCTTCATTAATAAAGGTCGTGGCCACATCTGAGGAGATTCCCCGCGCCCCCGACGATATGACGCCGGAATTCGTAACAGCTGCCTGCGTTCCGAAGGCGCCGCCGAGCAGAATGGCGGTTCCAATGTTGTCATTGAGGCCAAAACCCGTTCCAGCGATGTCTATCATGCCGGAATTGTCGATGGCGATCAGATTGTCTTCCGGGTCGTCGCGGAACGTCTGGGCGATGATGCCCGAAGACTGACCGGTGATCGCGCCTTCGTTCGTGATCGTTCCGCCGGTCGATGTGATGATCCCCGAGCGCCAGCCCTCTATGAGGCCCGTCTCGGTGTTGAGGAGCGAGAACAATTCTCCGCCTGGATCGATGTCGGATCCGTTATCGCGTTCGGTTGAAAGCCCAAACGTGCTCACAGCATCGGCGACCAGCCCAGGAAGAAAACCAAAATTTCCCCCAAAGTCGAATGTCCCCTGAGAGCGGATGACGCCAGAATTCTCTATTCGGCCTGTAACGATCCTGATCGCATCATCTTGTGACTCAATTGTTCCGGCATTGATGATGGTCGTATTGATAAAATTCTCACCAGAGATCCCGGTATCAGAAAATGCGGGGTCAGAGTGGGCGATCCCATAACGTCCTTCGCTAAATATGGTGGAATCGGCGGAGACTGAGATTGTTACATCGTCGGCAGACACACGAATGCCAGCACTCCGGTCGCCCAAAGAGCCGCCAGTCGCACGCGCCTGAATGGTCCCGTCAAAGGCCAGATCAACCCCGTCGGAGAGAATCTCGATGGCGCTGGAACGGTCAAAATCAAATGTGTCTACAGACACACTAACACCCTGGAGGTCGGCCGCAACCACACCCTCTAGAATCTCCAGGGTCCGGTTTGGCCCTGACGAAGCCCTAATAGAGATGTCGGCAACGCCATCATCATCAAGATCCCCGTCCAGGATCAGATTCGTGCCCTGAAACTGTAGAGCAGAGAAATCGATAAAGGCTGTCCCGCCAGACAAACTCCCATCGAAGGTGATCCGTTCGCCTGTGATTTCCGCAATGGCAAGCGCTTCGCGGAGGGAGAGGCCGACCCCATCAGCGGCTTCTTCGGTCTCGCTGCCGCCATCATAGGCCTCATCTTCCAGCGTCGTAACGGTCAATACGCCGCCAATGGCCGGTGAGTTATTTTCTAGCGCGCCGAAAAGATTGGTCTGGACTGCATTTACGGTGTTTGCATCAAACACTGAACGGATCATGGAAACTCCCCCCAATTAACTTAGGAAGAGTTAGCTTCAACCCTTTCGCGTGACAAGCTTAGAAGCGCCCCGAGTGCAGTTTGGCGGCGCGTGTAAATCCCTTCTGAAGATTGGCCACTCCTAACCGGCTTCGAAGTCCCAGGTGTTGATCCAGGGGGTGGGGTCGGTTTGTTGTGTGGTGATGTCTGCGCCAAAAGGGTCTATGGGCCCGCTTTCGCGCCGCGGCGCGGCAGCGGGCGGGGTCTCGAACAGGAAGTCGCCTGCATCAAGGGTTGAGACCTCGGTGTTTGACAGGCGGATGTCATTGCGTGTGTCGCCTGTGACCGAGATGATGGCGGTGGCGCCGTCTTGGACGAGGGTCAGCTTGGCAAAGGCGTCGGCATCGCTCTCGCCCGCGCCCTTCAGACCGAGCGCAGAGAGGTCGAGTGTGTCTTCGCCGTCCGTCCAGTCGGCCACCGTGTCGCGCCGCCAATTGCCGGAGAAGACAAAGGTGTCCGAGCCCGAGCCACCGAACAGGGTGTCGAAACCGGCCCCGCCATCCAGCGTGTCATTGCCGCTGTCTGCTAGCATGACGTC
>JBCBGD010000077.1:0-4638 GCA_038527085.1 Pseudomonadota bacterium
CGCCCATTCGCTCGGCGGCCACATCATGTCCAACTACATCTACGACGTGCAGCAGCGTGCGCGGCGCGGCCAGTTTGCCTTCCAGAACGTATCGACAGTTGCCGGGCTGATCACCTTTGGCTGCAACATTCCCTTGTTTCTGTTCAGCTATCCCAAGGAGAGGATCACGCCGATTGCCAGGCCCGACAGCGGGCTGCCCGCCGCGCTGCGCCGGGAAACCTGGTGGCTGAATTTTCACGGTGTCCACGACCTGCTCGGATATCCCCTGGCCCCCGCCGCGCCCGCCTACGCCGACCTTGCCTGCACGGATCAGCTGAAGGATCACAGCATCTGGCCGGGCAACTGGCTCACGCGCTGGAACACGCTCAGCCACAATTCCTACTGGCACAGCCGCCGCCTCGCCAGCGAGATCTCAGCGTTTCTGGGAGGCGTGTTGGAGGATTTGGAGCGGGCGCCGACGTCATAGTCCTGGGCATGAGGTCCAGCCGCCACGCTACTCAAGGCAAGATGTAGGGGACTATGGCCAGGTGCAGAGGAGAGGCAGTCGATAGCACTATCCCCGCGGGCCTTTCACTTCCTGTAGTGTTGTCTTGCGCACGGCGCGGCCGAGGTCGACCTTGCCTCGGCCATAGGAGGGGGCGCCTGAGCGGGTGCCTGAGACGGCGCTGGTGCCGCCGCCCGCCAGTTTCTCGGTCAGCGGGGGCACGGCCATGGCTTCGGGGTGGGGCCCGTCCGGGTCGAACAGGGCTGCGAGTTGCTCGGTCATGGCGCCGCCGAGCTGTTCAGCGTCCACAATGGTCACCGCGCGCTGGTAATACCGCGTCACGTCGTGGCCGATCCCGATGGCCATGAGTTCGACAGGGCTCTTCGTCTCGATCTCCTCAATCACCTGGCGAAGGTGGCGCTCGAGATAATTGCCGACATTCACGCTCAGGGTGGAATCGTCCACAGGTGCGCCATCGCTGATGACCATCAGGATCTTGCGCTGCTCGGGCCGTGAGGTCAGCCGGTCATGGGCCCAGAGCAGGGCCTCGCCGTCGATGTTTTCTTTCAGCAGCCCCTCGCGCATCATCAGGCCGAGATTGCGCCGCGCGCGCCGCCAGGGCGCATCGGCAGATTTGTAGACAATGTGGCGAAGGTCATTGAGGCGGCCCGGCGAGGAAGGTTTGTTCGCCTTCACCCAGGATTCGCGCGACAGCCCGCCCTTCCAGGCCTTCGTGGTGAAACCGAGGATTTCCACCTTCACAGCGCAGCGCTCGAGCGTGCGCGCGAGGATGTCTGCGCACAGGGCCGCCACCATAATCGGCCGCCCGCGCATGGAGCCAGAATTGTCGAGCAGAAGTGTGACCACGGTGTCGCGGAACTGGCTGTCGTCTTCCTGCTTGAAGCTGAGCGGCGCGGTGGGATCTGTGACCACGCGCGTGAGCTTTGCGGTGTCAAGAACGCCTTCTTCCAGGTCGAAGGACCAGCTTCTGTTTTGCTGCGCCATCAGGCGGCGCTGGAGCTTGTTGGCGAGCTTTGACACCGCGCCCTGCAGCCCCTGAAGCTGGTGGTCGAGATAGGCGCGCAGGCGCGTCAGCTCTTCAGGGTCACACAAGTCCTGGGCATTGGCGAGTTCGTCATGCTCGCGGGTGAATACCTTGTAGCCGAAGTCGCGGCGCTCATCGCCTTCGGAATAGTTCGGGCGCATCGGTTGGGCGCCATCATCCATGTCTTCGGGCGTTTCCTCGGCCAGCATGTCCTCATCGGCCTCGACCTGAACGTTGGCTTCCTCGCCTTCCATGTCCTCGGTCTCGCCCGCCTCAAGCTCCTCGGCGCTGGCGCCCATGGGCTCGTCGGAGCTGTCGTCCTGGCCCTCATCGTTTTCGTTGGTGTCGTCCTGGTCTTCAGGCGCGGCCTCTTCTTCGGGATCGGCGTCCTGGTCGTCGCTTTCGCTCGAGGCCGTGAGGTCGCGGATGATTTCGCGCACCGTCTTGGCGAAGGCGGCGGGCTCGTGGATCTGTGCCTCGAGCCGGTCGAGTGCGCCGCCCGTATTCGCCTCCACCTCCTCGCGCCAGGCATCGGCCATGGCCTTGGCCTGTTTCGGCAAGGGCCTGCCCGTCAGCCGTTCGCGCAGCAGGAATTCCAGCGCCGGCGCCAGGCTGGCCTGGCTGTCATCGGAGGTGACCGCATAGCGACCCGCCTCGATGTTCTCGACGAGAATCGCTTCGAGATTAGCTGCCGTGCCGTCCATCGCTTTTGCACCGAGGCTTTCGATCCGCGCCGTCTCGGCCGCCTCATACACCGCGCGGGGAATGTCGCCCTGGGGCCTGTGAGACGCGTGGGCGGCGGCATCGTGGTGGGCAAGCCGCAAGGCCAGCGCATCGGCATGGCCTCGCGCGCGCGCCGCCAGTTTCGGCGAAAGCTCGCGGGGCGGCGGCGGCAGTACGATCCGCTCCTTCGTGGCGGCCCCACCCTCTCCGGAAAACACCACTTCGGCATCGCGCTCACCGCCCATGGCTTTCGCCACGGTCGCCAGCGCCTGCTTGAACAGCTCGTATGTGGTTTCTTCGGGGGACTTGCTCATGGAACTGGACATAGCGCGCGCGCAAAGCCGTGGGTAGGGGCGCTGCGGCGTTGACGCTGGGCGAGGGGGCGGTTAGGCGCTGCGGGACGGGTTGAGGAGGGGTTCATGAGCGACATGCCGCGCCGACTTTTGGCCGAGTTTCTGGGCTCGCTTTTCCTGGCAGGTGTGGTGATCGGATCAGGCATCCTGGCGGTTGAGGTATCGGGCGGAAATGACGGTGTGGCGTTGCTCGGCAACACCGCGGCCACGGGCGCGATCCTCTGGGTTCTGGTCGCCACGCTGGGGCCTGTGTCGGGCGCGCATTTCAATCCCGCCGTGACGCTGGCGTTCGCCCTGCAGCGGGAGATCGGCGTGGGGCTTGGGCTTGTTTACGTGGCGTTGCAGGTCGCAGGGTGTGTCGCGGGCGGGTTAATCGCCCATGCCATGTTCGAGCTGCCCTTGATCCAGATCGCGAGCACCGATCGTTCTGGCGGGGCGAAAGTCCTGGCTGAGGGCGTGGCCACATTCGCGCTGGTGTTCGCGATCTTCGGCGCCATTCGCCATGCGCCCAAGGCGGTGCCCGCAGCCGTCGCATTGGTCATTTCGGCAGGGTATTGGTGGACCGCGTCGACCAGCTTCGCCAATCCCGCGATCACCGTGGCGAGGGCGCTGTCTGACACGTTTGCGGGCGTGCGGCCGGCCGACGTGCCTGGCTTTTTTACCGGCCAATTCGCAGGCGCTGCTTTGGCCGCGGGCGTGTGTGCGATACTCTTTCCGCCTGCCAATAAGGATTGAGCCGTGGCCGAGTTTCCAGTTGTCATCCACCACAATCCCGCCTGTGGGACGTCGCGCAACGTGGTGGCGATCGTCGAGGCGGCGGGCTACACGCCGGCGGTCGTCGAGTATCTGGACACAGGCTGGACGCGGCCGCAGCTGCTGGCCCTGTTTTCTGCCGCAGGCCTCACGCCACGTTCCGCGCTACGCGAGACCAAGTCACCCGCCGCAGAGCTCGGCTTATTGGCCGACGGCGTGTCCGGCGAGGCAATACTGGACGCCATGGTCCAGCACCCGGTCCTTGTGAACCGCCCGATCGTGGCGACACCCAAGGGCGTGAAACTGTGTCGTCCAAGCGAGACCGTGCTCGACCTGCTCGATCAACGCCCCGCCGAGGCCGTTTACAAGGAAGATGGCGAACTTGTCTGGGCGCCGAATTGAGCGTCATCGTCAGAGATGAACGCCCTGGCGATGAAGCGGCGATCCACGCGATCACCGCAGCGGCCTTCCACCCAATGCCCTACGGCGACGGCACGGAGCCCTTCATCATCGACGCCTTGCGCGCGTCCGGAGATCTCACCCTGTCACTGGTCGCCGAGCAGGATGGAGAAATCGTGGGGCAGGTCACGTTCTCGCCTGTCACAATCGACACAGCCGCTGGGGATTGGTTCGGGCTCGGGCCCGTGGCCGTCGCGCCCGCGCGACAGGGTGAGGGCATCGGCGGGGCTCTCATCCGAGAAGGCCTCTCCCGCATTCGGCAGATGGGAGCTGCGGGCTGCGTGCTTACAGGCGATCCCGCCTACTATGCTCGTTTCGGCTTCACGGGCGACTGCGGACTGATCTACAGCGACGTCCCCTCCAAATATGTGCAAGCGCTTGCCTTCGATGGCGATCTGCCCTCTGGCACGCTCAACTTTTGCGACACCTTCGAAGCGGCAGTTGCCAATAAGGACGCCTAGCCAGCAGCGTCATAGGCACGGCGGACGATCTCGATCATCTCGTCGTCGATCTCGTCAGCCCTGTGTAGCGCGATGGTGTATTGGCACATCCCGCCAGGCTTCTCCGCCTTCATCAGGGGGTGAGCCGCCTCTTCCTTGAGGTTCACACCAATCTCGAAGCGCGTGTTCGTCTTTGGTCCAATCAGGGCGAATTGCTTCTTTCGGCGCAGGGACACGTTCGTCTTCTTTGGCGCGATCTCGAACGGCCCCAACGCCTCCAGCCGCACCATGACCGCATCGTGGATCGGGCGCTGGTCTGCCTTTTTGCCGGAATAGATCTGGTCGAGCCGGTCTGTGCCCTCAGGAGCGCCACCGCCTTCC
>JBCBGD010000077.1:4737-10451 GCA_038527085.1 Pseudomonadota bacterium
GCCGCGCGGCGGGCCATGTGGACGAGCGTGTTGGCGTCGCCATGGCCAAGGTCCCATTCGGATTTCACCCAGCTGACCATCTGGCCATGTTTCTCAAGCCCTTGGCCCCGAATCTCAGCGCTCAGAGCCTCAATCGTCTTGCCGGTCCTGGCTTCGATGTTCGAAAGCTGCGTCTGCAGCGCCTTGTCGACAGCATCCATTGTCTCCTCCCTTTTGCTCGGAAGGATACGTCAGCTCGCCATGTGGGCAAAACGACGGGTCGCTAGCGCGCCTTGCGCCAGACCTGCAGCGGGTCGAACGCACCGGTCTCTGCGGCCGCTTTCAGCCGCTCAATCTGGGCGTTGACGGGGCTTTCGGTTTTGATGTCGCCGCCATAGATCTCGGCGTCGATCCGGCAGATGCGGTCGAACAAAGCCTCGCTGTCGTCGACCAGGCGCAAGAACACGTCCGGCAGGCCAGACCCGCGCTGGGCACTGGCATCAAGGGCGGGCGCTTCCCGGGTCATGCGATACTTCGGCGCCATCGCCTCTTCAGGTTGCATGTCGCCGTCGCGCACGGCTTTCTGCATCACCAACCAGCTGGCGGCCTGCATCAGGCGCGTTGTCAGCTCCATGCTCCAGGAGGCGTAGGTAAGGCCGGCCTCGCGCGACAGATTCTTGGAGTCCGCCCGGCCAGGCCCGTCGAGATAGGCAGCGGCCTCTTCCACCAGGGCCATGCCTTGCGTGAACACGCGGTCAAACAATTTGCCACCGGTGAAATCCGGAAGTGGGCCACTGCCCTGGCCATTGATTACCCGCTCACCCATTCGCTTCGTCCTCAACTTCCCAGCACATTCAAACACCTATGCTATTCGCGTGCCTGTTTCCCAGATGTTAACCGTCGCCGCCGAACAGCGCGTCCGCCGCATTGCGATGGGCCTGTTTCTTGTCGATCTCAGCCCGGCAGGCCTCGATCTCAGCTTCCAGCGCTGAAATCCGCGCCTTCAGGTCATCGACGGACATGTCCTCAAGCGGGATGGGCCGTGTTGTGCGGATCGGTTCAAGATCATCCATAGGCCCTTCCCTTATGATTTCGTGTTTTTCACATTAGACAGTATCTGGCAGGCACGCGCAACGCGCCGAACCTGAATTCCCACCGCTGGAGACCGCCCGATGGCAGACATGATGCACGCGATCAAAACAACGCCCGACGCTCCTCTCGCCCTGGCCGAACTGCCCCGCCCACAGTCAGAGGAGTGCGAGGTTGTGATCGACATTCGTGCAGCGGGCCTCAACCGGGCAGACCTTCTCCAGCGCAAGGGGTTTTACCCGCCGCCGCCCGGTGCGCCGGACACGATGGGCCTGGAATGTGCAGGCGTCATTGCCGAGGTCGGCGCAGGCGTCACCCGCTGGAAGCCTGGGGACAGGGTGTGCGCGCTGCTCGCCGGGGGCGGGTATGCCCAGGCGGTGGCGGTGGATGAAGGTAGCGTCCTGCCGCTTCCAGATGCGATGGATTTCGTACAGGGCGCGTGCCTGGCAGAGGCGATGATGACCGTCTACGCCAATGTGTTCCAGCGCTGCCAGCTGGCGGAAGGTGAGGCCTTTCTCTGCCAGGGCGGCACCAGCGGGATCGGCGTCATGGCGATCCAGATGGCAAAGTTGGCTGGCGCTGGGATGGTGATGGCGACGGCGGGCAGCGCCGAAAAGTGCAATCTCATCACCGAGCTGGGTGCAGATGTGGCGGTGAACTATCGCGAAGAAGACTTCGCAGAAATGGCCAAGGCGCGCGGCGGCGTGGATGTCGTGCTCGACATGGTCGGCGGAGACTACGTCGCCAAGCACCTCGACATCATCAAGATCAATGGCCGGATCTGCAACATCGCCTACCAGAACGGATCAGAGGTTACGCTGAACCTGATGCACCTGATGCTGAAACGCGCCATCCTGACCGGGACGACGTTGCGCGCGCGCTCGGCTGCGGAAAAACGCGAGCTGCGCGACGCATTGGAGCATCGCTTCTGGGGCCATATCCAAGATGGCCGGGTTCGTACCGTTGTCGACAGCACGTATCCCCTTGCCGAGGCCGAGGCTGCGCAAGCGCGCATGACCAAGGGTGGGCATTCAGGCAAGATTATCCTGGTGATCGATGGATAAGGTCACCGTCCTCGGCATAGAGACCAGCTGCGACGAAACCGCGGCCGCTGTCGTGCGGCTGGAGGGCGGCCGGGCGCGGGTGCTGGGTGAGACGGTGCGCAGCCAGACTGAAGCGCATGCGCCCTACGGCGGCGTCGTGCCGGAGATCGCCGCCCGCGCCCATGCCGATCTGGCGGATGTGAGCGTCGCGCGCGCGATGGACGCGGCCGGGCTTGCCTGGTCAGACCTTGATGGCGTGGCTGCAACCAGCGGGCCGGGCCTGATCGGCGGCGTATTGGTCGGCATGATGACGGGCAAGGCGATCGCCCAGGCGGCCGGTATCCCATTCCTGCCCGTGAACCATCTGGAAGGCCATGCCCTGTCGCCGCGTCTGACCGAGGATGTCGGCTTCCCTTATCTGTTGCTGCTGGTCAGTGGCGGGCACTGCCAGTTTCTGGATGTGCGCGGCCTCGGCGACTACACCCGCCTCGGCACCACGATCGATGATGCAGCGGGCGAGGCGTTCGACAAGACGGCCAAGCTGCTCGGACTCGGCTTTCCGGGCGGGCCCGCCGTAGAGAAGATGGCCGAGCGCGGAGACCCGGATGCCATAGACCTGCCACGCCCGCTGCTGAACAAGCCTGGCTTGGACATGAGTTTTGCGGGCCTGAAGACGGCAGTTGCACGAGCTGCTGAGGCTGGCGCCAAGCACGCAGACCTCTGCGCAAGCTTCCAGCGCGCCGTTTGCGATGTGCTGGAAGCACGGACCCGGCGTGCGCTGGAACAGTCTGGCCGAAAAACGCTGGTTGTCGCGGGTGGAGTAGCGGCCAACACAGCCATTCGCGAAGCGCTCACCCGGGCGGCGGCCGATTACGATGCGCGGTTTGTGGCGCCGCCTCTGAAATACTGCACAGACAATGCAGCGATGATAGCCTTGGCGGGCGCTGAGCACCTGGCGGCCGGACGGGCTGAGCCGGACGGTTTGGCGTTCAAGGCCCGGCCTCGCTGGCCACTGGATGAGGCCACGGCAACTGAGGCGCCAGCCTATGGTGGCGGCAAGCGGGGCGCGAAGGCCTGAACCGGGCCCCACCCTTCCCTTTCTGGCCGATTGGGAGTTGTGTAGAACGTCACTTCAGGGAAGGAGAGCGTGTCTCAGGATGGCGGAGCAAGGCACCGACACCGTGACCAAGTGCGCGAATTGCGGCGCGACGCTGCAGGGCGAGTACTGCCATGTGTGCGGCCAACGCGGCAAAGACCCCCGGCGCCTCGTAATCGGCCTGGTCCAGGATGTCATCGTCGAAACCCTGTCGATCGACTCCAAGCTGGCCCGCACGGTCTGGACTCTGTTCCGCGCGCCGGGCCGGCTGGCCAAGGCCTATATCAGCGGCCAGCGCGTGCGCTATTCCCCGCCGTTCCGGCTTTATCTATTCACCAGCGTCCTGTTCTTCGCGGTGCTGTTCTGGATGCTCACTGCGGAACTCGGTCTGAATGGGCCCCCAGACGCACCCTCCAACCCACCAGCAGCGGAGAGCAACGAGGCGCCGCCCACCGATGAGGCCCAGCCCGATACGGCTCCGGAAGATGATCCAGCAGAAGAACCCGGGGAGAGTGACCTTGGAGACCTGAACCTCAATCTGGGTGTCGGCGAAGGCACTGACTGGGGCGATGAGATTGAAGCGCGGCTCGAAAGCGCCTGGCGTCGATTGCAGGATGATCCCCGCCTGTTCGTGGCCCAGACCCGGGATAACATGCCCCGCGTGCTGCTGCTGGCGCCGCTGGTCTATGCGCTACAGCTGGTCATACTCTACATCTACCGGCGGAAATTCCTGTTGTACGACCACCTGATCGTCAGCCTCTACATGCACGCCGCCCTGTATGCCTATCTGCTCGGTCTCTTGCTGGTGTCGATGATCCCGATCTTTGGCGGCTTGCTGGCCTTTCTTTTGGCGATCTGGGGCGTGTTGCAGCCCTATGCCGTGCTGCGACAGGCCTATGGCTCCAACTGGGTCTCTGTTGTGCTGAAGGGCACGGCCATCCACATCGGCTACTTCGTGATGTTCGTCATCCTGGTGACAGCCGGGCTGGGCGTCGCGCTTTACAATAGCTGAGCCTACCAGCCCATCGAGCCAGGTCCGCCCTTGAACGGGCCGGCCACGTGGGACGTCACCCAGCCGCCATAGAACCCGCCTGGTTGCGGCTGGACGCGCTCGCCATCCACAAAACAGGCGTCCATCAGCGACGGGTAGAAGGCGACACAGCCCTTGATCGGAATGAATGTCGGTGTGGGGTTGTCATAGGCCCAGGCGGCATTGCTCGCGCGCCGGTAACCCACCACGACATCGAAATAGCGCGCCTGGCCCTTCCATTCGCAGAGGGTGCGGTGCCCCGAAGGCTGCAACACACCCGCCGCCACGTCGCCGGGCGGGATGTAGTAGGTCGGCGGATGGCTGGTCTCCAGTGTGCGGAAGCCGCTGCGAGTTTCAGCTATCGTCTGCCCGGCAAACTCAACGCGCAGGTGCGCCTGTGTGGGCTCGCAGATGGCGGGGCGGGGATAGTCCCACACGCTTTCCTGGCCGGGCTCTGGCGGGATGGGGTCGGGGTGTTTGAACATGGGTCAAAAGGTAGGGCGGCGCTGGCACGGGACAAAAATATCCCGGATGTGCGGCGGGCACATCCGGGACAAGGGATCCGACCAAGCGTGAGAGTGAGGAAACGCGGGCCGGGGGAAAGCTCTGGGAGGGAGGCTTCCTAGACCAGCGTCACGGCGCTGTAGGTCATCGCGACCAGGAGGCCGGTGAGCGGAATGGCCGTCAGAAGGCCGATCAGGGTGCGCGAGTGTTCAGTGGTTTTGGAGATAGACATGGGAGGGCTCCGTCGGGTTGCGGCAGGCTGCGTTCCTGCCATGACCCATACATAGCAAACCCTGATTAGAAATCAATGAATAATTTCGTCATTGTTCAATTTTTATACTCAGAGGATCTATCCCGGCGTGAAGCGCGCTGAGCAGAATCTCCAATGATCCATACAGTTCGCGCTGCAATTTCGGCAGCGACAGGCGTGAGAACAATTGTGGGTATCGAAACTTCATCGTCATCACTTGCAGCATCTCTGCCGTGAAGGCGGGATCTGGCATGGGCTTGAATTCGCCGCGCGCGACGCCGCCTTCCAAGATTTCAATGAGGTAGATGCGCTCCTGCGCCAGCTCTTCATTGGCGAACAGGGGCCGGTTCTCGGCAAGCACTTCTGCCACTTCCAGGATCTTCGCGTCGGCGTCGAGCTTGTGGAACGTGGTCTCCATCCCGTAGGTGAAATACTGGATCAGCCGTTCTGTGGCGGGCAGGTCCGTGCGTGCGATTCGCGCATATTCCTGGTAGATTTCGACATTGAATTTGCGCGCAATGGCTTCGGCAATGTCCAGCTTGCTGGCGAAAAACCGGTAGATGTTTCCAGCAGACATGTCGCAATCGCGGGCGATCTCGGACATGGTGGTCTTGGCGTAGCCATAATGCAGAATGCGCTCGATGGCGGCTTCCAGAATACGCTCGCGTGTGTCAACTTTGGTCGTCATGGCGGCAGTGTAAGGCTATTGACTGAATGATCAAT
>JBCBGD010000078.1:0-10382 GCA_038527085.1 Pseudomonadota bacterium
GCGGGCCGTTTCCAGGCGCTGGGCGATCTGAACCAGTTGTGGATCATTGGTCGCGCGGGCGTCGCGGGCCGTGGCCTCCACTTCGCCGAGCATGGCGGTCATCGCTGCGCCGCCGTCGCGGGCGACCTTGCGGCCGATCAGGTCGATCGCCTGAATGCCGTTTGTGCCCTCATAGATCGGGGCTATGCGAGCGTCGCGGTAGAGCTGCGCGGCAAGCGTCTCGTCCATGAAGCCCATGCCGCCATGGACCTGTACGCCAAGGCTCGCGACCTCCACGCCCATATCCGTGCTCCACGCCTTGGCGATGGGGGTCAGCAGGTCTTCGCGCGCCTTGGCGGCGACGCGGGCCTCCTCTGTGCTGGCGTGTTCGGCGCGGTCGGCGGCAATGCCCGTGGCGAAACAGATGGCGCGCGCAGCCATGACCTTGGCGCGCATGGTGGTCAGCATCCGGCGCACATCGGCATGGTGCAGGATCGGCGCGGCGCCCTCCACACCGGGGGCGTGGCCCTGCTTGCGCTCCTGGGCGAACTGGAAGGCGGTCTGGTAGGCCGCTTCACCCACGCCAACGCCTTCAAGTCCGACATTCAGGCGCGCGGAATTCATCATGGTGAACATGTGGGCCAGGCCCTTGTTCTCTTCACCGATCAGCCAGCCCGTGGCGCCGTCATATTCCATCACGCAGGTGGGCGAGGCGTGGATGCCGACCTTCTTCTCCAGCCCGATGCACCTGACCGCGTTGCGCGCGCCGAGGCTGCCAACTTCGTTCACGAGCACTTTCGGCACGAGGAACAGCGAGACCCCGCGCGAGCCCGCGGGCGCATCGGGCAGGCGGGCAAGGACGAGGTGGATGATGTTCTCGGCGATGTCGTGGTCGCCCCAGGTGATGTAGATTTTCTGGCCCGTGATGGCGTATGTGCCATCGCCATTGGGCACGGCCTTGGTCTTCAGCGCGCCGACATCAGAGCCCGCCTGGGGCTCTGTCAGGTTCATCGTGCCGGTCCATTCGGCGCTGACGAGCTTGGGCAGATACATCGCCTGCTGCTCGGGCGTGCCATGCTCCATGAGCGCTTCGATGGCGCCGAAGGACAGCATGGGCGCGAGGCCAAAAGCCATGTTGGCGCCGTGGATCATCTCCATGACGGCGAGGGCGAGCGCCTTTGGGCCGGACTGTCCGCCATGGGCTTCGGGAAAGGCCAGCCCCATCCAGCCCGCCTCGCGGAAAGCGTCATAGGCCTCGCCGAAGCCTGGAGCGGCGGTCACGCCAGCGTCCGTGAGCACCGCGCCAGCCTTGTCGCCCGCAGCGTTCAGGGGCGCGAGGATCTCGCCCGCGAGCTTTCCGGCCTCCTCCAGCACAGGATCAACCAGATCAGGATCGAAGTCGCCAAACTCGCCTTCGGCCAACAGGGCATCCAGGCCTGCCACCTTGCGCAGGAGGAAGGACATTTCTTCGACGGGCGCGGCATAGGCCATGGGATATCCTCATTGTGAATAGGTGTTATCGAGCGTTACAGGATAAGACCCCGCTGGAACCGCGTTAAGGATGCGCTACTTCTCGCCGCAAGGCAAAGACACCAAATGAGGGTGCCCATGATCAGATCACTCGCCGCGTTGTCGCTGGGCGCCGTCATGCTGTCGGGCTGCGTGACCGCGCAGCAGAGCCTCGCGCCGATCGACAGCTCGAATTTCGAGCTTGACCAGACCCACGCTTTCCTGACCGCCAGCGTGAAGCATTTCGGTATTTCGAGCTACCGCATCGACTTCACAGACATCGATGGCCAATTGGACTTCCAGGCCGATGAGCCGACCGCCTCGAGCCTGTCCTTCCAGGTGAACACGGCGCAGCTGGCGACCCATTATCCAGACCCCGAAAAGCGCGCAGATTGGGAAGACGAGCTCGCCAATGACGGGCGCTGGCTGAATGCCGACGAGTTTCCCACCGCCACGTTCGTGTCGACCTCGGCCACACAGACCGGCGAATTCACTGGCACGCTGACGGGCGATCTGAACCTGCGCGGCGTGACCGCACCAATCACGCTGGACGTGACCTTCAACGGCACGGCGACGAGCCCGCTGGATGGCGGCAAGCGCCGGGTCGGATTTGACGCGACCGGCACCTTCAACCGGTCCGACTTCGGCATGGGCGCGATGACCCAGTTTGTCTCTGACGAAGTGACCTTGAGCTTCTCCGGCGAGTTTCTCGAAGCCGGAGACGAGTGAGCCCCTTTCAACCCTCAGATCGAAACCGAGGACCAACCCATGAAATACACAGCCCTGATCGCCGGCGCCGCCGGCCTTGCCCTGATCGCAGCCTGTGGCGGAAACGAAGCGCCCGCCGAGGCCCAGGACACGGCCGCGCCGGCAGCGGCCCCTGCAGCGCCTGACGAGATCACCCTGGATGCATCGCTGGCCGATGTGAGCGCGGGCGCGTATTCGCTCGAGCGCAATCACGCCTTTCTCGAGTTTGCCGTCGGCCACTCGGGCGGCATCTCCGATTACATCGTGCATTTCGGTGACTTCGATGCCGACCTGACCTTCGATCCGGAAAACCCGGCTGCCTCGACCCTGTCGGTCACGGTCAATCCGATGGACCTGATCGTGAACTATCCCGGCGACTACAAGGCCGGCCATGCCGACAGCGGTTTTGACACCTGGGCAGAAGACATGGCGCGTAATGAGCGCTGGCTGAATGCCGACAACTATCCCGAGATCACCTTCACCTCGACGGATGTGGCCCTCACCGGCAGCAACACCGGCACGGTAACCGGCGACCTCACCTTCCTCGGCACCACGCAGTCCGTGACCCTGGACGTGACCTATAATGGCAACGCCAACACGCCCTGGTTCGGTGAGCGCGACCTGATCGGCTTCAACGCCGTGACGACCATCAATCGCTCGGATTACGGCATGTCGGCGGCGATCCCGAACATCTCCGACGAAGTGACCATCTCCTTCTCAGGCGAGTTCCTGCAGGACGAGTAGGGGCGAAGACCGAAGAGGTTCCGCAGGGTCCTGCGCAGGCAGGACCCCATGGGTCGGTTCCAGACCAGCGGTGCTTCGTGAGAAATTGATCCCTGGATACCTGCCTGCGCAGGTATCCTCGGATATTAAGCCCCGACCATGAGGCGAAATCGTTATGGCAATCGCTGACACCGCCGCTGAAACCATCCCATCCCACCGCTACACCAGCGTGGCGATTGCGCTGCACTGGTTCATCGCGCTGGCGATCCTCAGCCTGATCCCTGGCGGCTGGTTCATGTCGGACCTGCCGAACGAGAGCCCGCTCAAGGAAGGGCTTTACCAGCTGCACAAATCGGTCGGCATCACCATCCTGATCCTGACGCTGGCGCGCATTGCCTGGCGCGTGATGAACCCGCCGCCTGAGGATGCGGCAGGTATGGCGGGCTGGGAGAAAACGGCGTCTCATGCAACCCATATCGCGTTCTATGGGCTGATGATCCTCCTGCCGCTGACGGGTTGGCTGTATGTCTCGACCGCCTATGAATTCGACGTGCCGACCGTGCTTTACGGAATCGTGAGTTGGCCGGACCTGCCTTTTGTGGGCTTCCTTGCCAATGAGAGCGGCCATGGCGCGGTGGAGTTTGTCCACTCCAAGCTCGCCTGGGTCGCGCTCGGCCTTGTCGCGCTGCATGTGGCGGGCGCGCTGAAGCACGAGTTTGGTCCCGAGGAGGGTGTCTTGAAGCGAATGATCCCTGGCCTTTTCGGCAAGACGACGGGCCCGCGTGCGCCCTCGCGCGGGGCGCTGGCGGCCTTTGGCGGTGCGTTTGCGGTGTTTGCCATGGTGGCGGGCGCGCCAGTGCTCGCCCAGGGCGGGGCGGTGGATCTGTCCAATGGCTCTGCGCTGGAGGCCAACTGGGTGGTCGACGAGACGGCCAACCCGTCCATCACATTCTCGGGCATGCATGATGGCAGCCGCTACAGCGGGCAGTTCGAGCGCTGGAGCGCCAACATCGCGTTTGATCCTGACAATCTCGCCGCCTCGCGCGTGGAGGTGACCGTCGATCTCGCCTCGGCCGTGGCCAACAAGAAGCTCTACACAGACAGCCTGAAGGCCGCGGAATGGCTGGATGTGGGAGGCACGCCGACCGCCACCGTGGTGGTGGACAATTTCGAGGGCGGCGAGCCGAACTATTCCGGCAATGCCGCGCTCACCCTGAAGGGCGCAACGATCGACGCGCCTTTGGACTTCGAGCTGCACTTTGACGGCGACCAGGCCCACTTGCAGGGCGAGACGTATCTCTCGCGCACCGAACTGGACGTCGGCATGGTCAGCGATCCCGGCGGGGATTGGGTGGACGATGAGATCCTGATCGAGGTGTCCCTCAGGGCCAACCGTATCGGCGATTGACCTTTGATGGCGCCGGGGGCATGTCCGGCGCGCAATGCCTGCCCTTGCCCTTCAACCCACACCCGACGGCATCAGGATGGCCGTGGAGATCCTCGACCAGGGCGGCCTCGTCGCTGTGCCGACCGAGACGGTGTATGGACTGGCGGCGGATGCGGCCAATGCCGAGGCCGTGGCGCGGCTCTATGAAGTGAAGGGCCGGCCAAGCTTCAATCCGCTGATCGCCCATGTGAACGGGCCCGAAATGGCCGCGCGCGAGGGCGACTTGTCCGGCGCGGCGTCTTTCTGCGCGGGGTTTTACTGGCCGGGGCCTTTGACGCTGGTGGTGCCTGTGGCGGATGGCGGCACCGTGTGCGACCTCGCCCGGGCAGGCCTCGACACCATTGCCCTGCGCCACCCCAGCCATTCGGTCGCCCATGACATCATTACGGCACTTGGTCGCCCGATCGTGGCGCCTTCGGCCAACCGGTCTGGCAGGATCAGCCCGGTCACGCCACAGGACGTGTATGAAGAACTCGGCGACAGCATCGACGCGATCATGGACGGCGGGCGCTGCCCTGTAGGCGTGGAATCGACGGTGGTGGCGTTTACGGGGCCAGAGCCGACGCTGCTGCGCCCCGGCGGGCTCGAGCGTGACGTGCTGGAGAAATTCCTCGGCGCGCCCCTGGCCGATCCCGAGGCAGGCAGCGCGCCAGCCTCGCCCGGCCAGATGAAACGCCACTATGCGCCCAATGCGAGGCTGCGGCTCGATGCGCGCGGGCCTGAGGAAGGCGAGGTCTTCGTCGGTTTTGGCGATGTTGCAGGCGAATACACCCTGTCACAGAATGGCGCGCTGAATGAGGCCGCGGCGAACCTGTTCCCGCTCTTGAGATTCCTCGACCGAAACCATGAGCGCATCGCCATTTGCCCGATCCCGCGCCATGGGCTGGGCGAGGCGATCAATGACCGCCTGCGCCGGGCCGCCGCGCGCGATGACGACTAGAGGACCGGAGCGGCACTCGCGCGATTCCTCTGCACGCGGATGAACTAGCCGGGCCGTGGCTTTTGCGTTAACAGGCCCGATTGCCGAGGTCTGTGACAGCGCCTGTCACACCAGTGTCAGCATTCCACCCTAAGCACGAAAGAAGTTTCATGGGGCGAGACATGTTGCAATCCGTTGGACACCTGCCGATGGGCTGGATGGCCTTCGCAGTGCTGGCCGCTGCGGGGTGCCTTGCCTTTATCGCCGGGCGCTCTGCCGCGATGGCGTTTGCACGTGCGGGCGGCGGAGGTCTGAACTCGCAGCCCAATTATCACGGCTACTATGTGGCAATGTGGGCGGTGGTGCCCGCCGCGATCGTGCTGATTGCCTATGGCCTGTTCGGAACGGCGTTTGTGCGCAGCCTCCTGGCGGGTGAACTGCCCAGCGGCTTTGCCGAGTTCAGCAGCCTGCAGCTCGGCCAGTATCTCGACCGGGTGAGCGAGGCCGCAAAGCTCGGCGCGGCCAGCTATGGCGACGCGCCCTTGTTTGGAGCGGTCAGGGAGCGGTTCCTGACCCTGTCGGGCGGGGTGAAGCTCATCTCGCTTGGCGCAGCAGCGCTGGCGGCGGCGGCAGGGTTTGTCTATGCGCGGCGTCGGCTGGCGAGCGGCTTTCGAGCCCGCGCCCATGTGGAGGGCGGGGTGGAAATCCTGCTCTTCCTGTGCGCAGCCATCGCGATTGCTACCACGCTCGGCATTGTCGCGTCGCTGTTCTTCGAGTCCCTGCGGTTCTTCGCGCAGATCCCTGTGTTCGGCTTCCTGTTCGGCACAGAGTGGAACGCCCAGACCAATGCCGATTTTGGCGCGGTGCCACTGTTCTTCGGCACCTTCATCATTTCGCTGATCGCCATGTGCGTGGCCGCGCCGGTGGGGCTGTATGCGGCGATCTACCTGTCTGAATATGCCGGCCCCCGGGTGCGCGCCTGGGTGAAGCCCGTCCTCGAGGTGTTGGCGGGCATCCCGACCGTGGTCTACGGGTTTTTCGCAATCCTTGTGGTCGCCCCGTTTGTGCGCGAGGGGGCGCTGTGGCTGAACAGCCTGCCCTTCATTCCTGACGAGTTCTTTGCGGCCTCCTCCACCAATGCACTGGCGGCAGGGCTGGTGATGGGCGTGATGATCATCCCGTTCGTCTCTTCGCTCTCAGACGATGTGATCAATGCCGTGCCCCAGTCCCTGCGCGACGGGGCCTACGCCATGGGCGCGACCAAGTCCGAAACGGTGAAACAGGTGATCATGCCCGCCGCGCTGCCCGGCGTGATCGCGGCGCTCCTGCTGGCGGTCTCGCGCGCGATTGGCGAGACGATGATCGTGGTGATGGCGGCGGGGCTGCGCCCTCAGATCACGGCAGACCCGACGGCTGAGATCACGACCATAACCGTGCAGATCGTCTCCCTGCTGACGGGCGACAGCGAGTTCGACAGCCCGAAGACACTTTCGGCGTTCGCGCTCGGCTTCGTGCTCTTCCTGATGACGCTGGTGTTCAACCTGATCGCCCTGCGCGTGGTCCAGAGATACCGGGAAAAGTATGACTGACGCGACCACGCCTTCCTCGACCGTTGCTACGCCCGGCCCGGCAAGCTTCCGCGACGAGGCCGCCCGAAAGCGGCTGAAGAAACGCCACGCCGCCGAGCAGCGCTTCAAGTTCTATGGCATGGCGGCGATCGGTGTGGCGCTGGCCTTCCTCGTCTTGTTTGTCTTCTCCATCGGCAGCCAGGCGCTGACGGCGTTTTCACACCACAAGATCAAGTTTGATCTTCCGTTGACCGAAGAGGTGGTCGCGCCTGAAGGCGTCGGCGACACCGAGGCCATCGCGGAGAATGTGTCAGGCTTTTACCAGCTGGTGCGCGAGGACCTGGCCCGGCGCTTCCCAGAGGCGGCGCAAGAGGGCCGAACGCGTGAGCTGAACGATCTCGTGACGCGGCTGGCAGTGCTGCCCATGGCGCGGGCGACGGCAGAAAACCCTGGCCGGATCGGTGAGACGGTGCGCTACACCGCGGCGCTGTCGGATGATCTTGACCTTTATCTGAAAGGCGCGGTGGCGCCAGAGCGCCGGATGCGACTGGATTCCGTGACCCGCGCAGACCGCATCATTTCCGACGGACAGGAAAAGTTGCGATTTGAACCTGCAGGGTTTTTCGATGGCGCCTCTGCCTATGTGGCAGGTGTCACTGACGGAACGTCGATCCTAGTCCAATCTGGCACCAGCGTTGCGCGCTGGACGGGCGCTCGGGACTTCGAACTGCTCACGGGCACCTCCGATGACTTTGTCGGCACGCGCCCGGAAGCGCGGATCATCGAGCTCCCAGAAGATGCGCGGAACGTCACGGATCGGCAGATCGCCTGGACACTCGCGCTGCAAGAGGACGGACGCGTCTCGCGCGGGATAAACTGGGCGCTGATGAGCAATGCTGACTCGACCTATCCTGAAATCGCAGGCGTCCTGGCGGCGATTGTCGGATCGCTGTTCACCATGCTGATCACGGCGATGATTGCGATCCCGATCGGGATCAGCGCGGCGCTCTATCTGGAAGAATATGCGCCGAAAAACAGGCTGACGGACCTCATCGAGGTCAACATCAACAACCTGGCCGCCGTGCCGTCCATCGTGTTCGGACTGTTGGGCGCAGCGGTGTTTCTGAACTTCTTCGCCCTGCCGCGCTCGGCTCCGCTTGTGGGCGGGCTGGTGCTCGGCCTGCTGACGTTGCCGACGGTGATCATTGCCTCGCGCGCGGCCCTGCGCTCCGTACCACCGTCCATCCGCAGCGCCGCGCTTGGCGTTGGCGCCTCGAAGACACAGACCGTGCTGCACCACGTCTTGCCCTTGGCCGCGCCGGGCATCATGACAGGCGCGATCATTGGCATGGCCCGCGCCCTGGGCGAGACCGCGCCGCTCCTCCTGATCGGCATGGTGGCGTTCGTGGCCGAAGTGCCGAGCGGGCCGACCGACGAGGCCACGGCGCTTCCCGTGTTGATCTTCAAATGGTCGACCGGGGCGGAGCGGGCCTGGGAGCCGAACACGGCCGCGGCAATTGTGGTGCTGTTGACTTTCATGGTTTTGATGAATGCGCTGGCAGTGTTTGTGCGCCGGCGCTTTGAGCGGAGATGGTAGTTTGAGCGAGACACAGAGCGCCCCCAAGACTGCCGCCGTGCCGGCCGTGACTGTCACAAGCGGTGTCGCAGAGGCGCGCCCGACAAAGGTCGATTGCCAGCACATCAACGTGTTCTACGGCGACAAGCAGGCCATCAGCGACATCTCCATGGCGATTCCGGAGCGCTCGGTGACGTCTTTCATCGGGCCGTCGGGCTGTGGGAAGTCGACCTTCCTGCGCTGCATCAACAGGATGAACGACACGATCGAGACCGCCCGCGTGGAGGGGCAGATCTTCATCGATGGCGAGGACATCAATTCCGACGAGATCGACCCTGTGCTGCTGCGCGCACGCGTGGGCATGGTGTTCCAGAAGCCAAACCCGTTTCCCAAGTCGATCTATGACAACATCGCCTATGGCCCGCGCATCCATGGCTTTGCGAGCTCGCGCACGGATCTGGACGAGATCGTGGAAAAATCGCTCACGCGCGCCGGGCTCTGGAACGAGGTCAAGGACCGGCTCACGCAGCCTGGCAACAGCTTGTCTGGTGGCCAGCAGCAGCGCCTGTGTATCGCGCGCGCCATCGCCGTCAGCCCGGAAGTGATCCTGATGGACGAGCCCTGCTCGGCGCTCGACCCCATCGCCACGGCGCGGATCGAGGAACTGATCGACGAATTGCGCGAGCGCTTCTGCATCGTGATCGTGACCCACTCCATGCAGCAGGCCGCCCGCGTCTCACAGCGCACGGCGTTCTTCCATCTCGGCAAGCTGGTGGAGTTCGGCGACACCGAAACCGTGTTCACCAACCCGTCCGACAATCGCACGCAGGATTACATTACGGGTAGGTTCGGTTGAGCCAGGCGCGCGGCGCTCGCGGCAGGGCGCCGGGCGCGATAGGATCAGACCCGGAAAGTTGGCGCTTGGGAGCGGAACGGTCTAGATGACCCACATGACGACCCATATCGTTTCTGCCTTCTCCGAGGAATTGGAGCACCTGTCGGCTGACATCCTGCGCATGGGCGGGGTGGCCGAAACCATGATCGACCAGGCCTGCACCGCGCTGGTGACCAGCAATGAGGCGCTCGCCAACCAGACCTCCGAGATGGACGATGTGGTCGATTCGATCGAGGTCGACGTGGAGCGGCGGATCATGCGCCTGTTGGCCCTGCGCCAGCCCATGGCACACGATTTGCGCTCGGTTGTGGCGGCGCTGAAGGTGGCCTCGGAGCTTGAGCGGATTGGCGACCTGTCAAAGAACATCGCCAAACGCGTGGCGCCGCTGGCCGGCGCGGATGTCTCCAGCGCGATCAAGGGGATCGAGCGCATGGGGCGGGGCGTGCAGCAACAGCTCCACAGCGTGCTGGATGCCTATTCAGAAGCCGACAGTGATCTCGCCCTGAAAGTGTGGGCCGGCGATGAGGACATCGACCAGCACTACAATTCCCTGTTCCGCGAAGTGCTCACCTACATGATGCAGGACCCAAGCCTGATCGGGGCGGGCACGCACCTCATGTTTATCACCAAGAACCTGGAGCGGATCGGCGATCACTGCACCAATATTGCCGAGATCGTCCATTATCAGGTAACAGGCACCTATCTGACATCGAGTGCGCGGCCGAAAGCCCCGCTCCTGGAGGGCTGACATGAACCGTCAAACCGCCATCGAGAAACGCGGGCGCGAGATGCTGAAACCCTATGTCCTTATCGCAGAAGACGATGATGGCGTGGTGGAGCTGCTCAAATACAATCTCGTGAATGAGGACTACGAGGCTGGGATCGCCACCGATGGCGAAGAAGCCTTGATGATGATCGAAGAGCGCGCGCCGGACCTGTTGCTGCTCGACTGGATGTTGCCAAAGGTACCTGGCATCGAAGTGTGCCGCCGCCTGCGCGCGCGCACCGACACCGCCAAC
>JBCBGD010000079.1:0-10176 GCA_038527085.1 Pseudomonadota bacterium
AAGTGATTCGCGCGAAACGTCCCGCGAACAGATCACACAGACTTCGCCAGCCTGGGGAATTCCTACTGCAGAGCCTTGCGCACGGCCTTGCCGGCTGAACGGCTGTCGATCTTGCCGGGATAACGTGCCTTCAGCGCTGACATGCACTTGCCCAGGTCTTTGAGTGTCGAGGCTTCCAGCTCCTCAACCACTGTCTCGACAGCGTTTTCAAGCTCTTCATTGGCCAGCGGCTTTGGCAGGAATTCCTCGATCACGGCGAGTTCTTCGCGCTCTCGCTCGGCATCTTCGATGCGGCCAGCTTCCTCAAATTCCTTTGACGAAACATGGCGCTGAGCTGCCATGGTTTCGAGCACGTCACGCACAGCCGTTTCCTGGCAACCATCGCAGTCGCCACGGGTGCGCGCGCTCGCGTCCCTGTCCCTCACAGCGCAAGAGATCAGTCGCAAGGTCGCTGCGCGTGTCTTTTCATTCGCGCTTGCATCCTCGGATTCAGCCCGCGATTCCGCCTCCTCCAGAGCCACTGAAAGACGCGTTTTCAATGATTGAGGTTCCGCTGAATCGTGTTCAGCCATCGTGCAATCTCTGTTTCTACTGGATCATTCGTCTTGACGTTCGATCCGGCCAGCCCGTACTTCCTGTTCCCCAGAAAACCCCAGCACTCCTTAACGCACTGCAAATCCGTCAAGAAGGCAAGCCAGATATGGTCACACGCGTGAATTCGCAAGTAGATTCCACAGCCACGGGAGCAATCGCCCTGGCGGATGGCTCGGTTTTTCTTGGTCGCGGGACCGGAGCCGTTGGAGTGGCGGCGGGTGAATTGTGCTTCAATACTGCAATGACGGGCTATCAAGAGGTGCTGACCGACCCGTCCTACGCTGGCCAATTCGTTCTTTTCACATTCCCCCATATAGGGAATGTCGGCGCAAACGCAGATGACCGCGAATACGCGACGGCGCCAGCATCGAAAGGTGCGCGCGCTGCACTTTTTCGCGATCCGATCACCACGCCTTCGAATTGGCGCGCCGAAGACCATTTCGACGCCTGGCTCGCCAAGAGAGGCATTATCGGACTTTCAGGGATCGACACGCGTGCCCTGACGCGGCGCATTCGTCTGGAAGGCATGCCAAGGGCAGCAATTATCCACGCGCCAGATGGCGACATCGATCTTGAGGCGCTCATCCAGCGTGCAAGGGACTTTGAAGGCCTTGAAGCCGCTGATCTCGCCGCGGAAATGACCGTGGATGCTGCCTATGACAACACAGAGCGGCTCTGGAACCTGGCGAGCGGCTACAGCGACCTGTCCGCCTCTGATTACCATGTCGTGGTGGTGGATTTTGGTGTCAAATCAAACATCCTGCGCAATCTGGCTGAAGTGAACGCAAGAGCCACGGTCGTGGCGCCTGAGACCTCGCTGGCGGACATACTGGCACTGAAGCCTTCTGGTATCGTGCTGTCCAACGGGCCAGGTGATCCGGCGGCCACGCACAAGCGCGCCGGAGACCTCATTTCAGGCCTGATCGACAGCGGACTGCCGATCCTCGGCATTTGCCTGGGTCACCAGCTTCTTGCCCTCAGCCTCGGCGCGAAAACGGTGAAGATGCCCCAGGGCCACCATGGCGCGAACCACCCGGTGAAGGACATTGAGACTGGAAAGGTGGAAATCGTGTCCATGAACCACGGCTTCACAGTGGATCCTGCAACACTTCCCCGAGGGGTGGAGGAAAGCCACCGCTCCCTTTTCGATGGCACCAACAGCGGACTGCGCGTGGCAGGCAAGCCTATCATTTCCGTGCAACATCACCCGGAAGCCTCGCCAGGCCCGCAGGACAGTTTCTACCTGTTCAGGCGGTTTGCTGACCTGATGGACGCGCACAGGAAGGGCTAACGCAAACTCTTCAGAACGGCCTCAAACGCATCAAGCACGCTGGCTTCGGTCACGTCGGGCTCGCCGCGCGCCATCGCGAAACCTGCCCCGTTCAGCGCGTTGTGCACCAAGACAGACAGCGCAGGCAGGCGGCGCTCCTGAACGATCCCTTCGTTCACGAGATGCTCGATGCCCGCCTTCACATTGCTCCGGCCGAGTTCATCATCGGCCTCATACCAGCCGCTCAGACCCAGGACCGAGGGTCCATCGATCAGCACGATCTGCTGATAATCGCGGCGCGCGGCCCAATGCAGATAGGTTTTGCAGCCCGCCAGGAACGAGGCATACGGATCGTCACGTGAGCGCGCGGAAATGGCATTTTCGCGCGCCTCGGCGTCCATCTCGCCCTGAAGCTTCTCCCAAACCGCGCGGAAAAGCTCTTCCTTCGTCTTGAAATAGTGAAAAAGCGCACCCTTCGTGATCCCTGCCCGCTCCACGATCTGGGACACCCTCGTTTCTGAAAATCCTTGTGTCTCAAACAGTTGCCGCGCGGTCTCAAGTATGGTCGCCCGCGTTTTTTCGGCATCTTCTTTTGATCTGCGCGCCATGTGCCATTCCTTCGGCAAAATAGGCTTGCGGCCCCAACATACCCGCGGTATGTATACCACAGATGGGGGGACCCGCGGAGGCCAATTCGGTAGGAGCCGCCCTGCTGAATTTGTGTTTGCGAGCCTTGCGTTTGTGGGGACTTGCGCAAGACCCATCATTGGGCCGGACAGTTCTCTGTCCGGCTCTTTTTTTGCCAGACAAACCTTACCTGTTTGCGATCGACTGCGCTTTGATTTCGCTCAAATTTGCTGAGTCGAGCACCTCGGCAGCCCCGACCTTCTAGCGCAGTATCCCGCTGCAGCGGCGATTGTACTCGGCAATCGCACCCGGCATCCACCGGCGAAAATTCTCGGCGCGGGTTTCGCTTGCAGGGTGGGTGGACATCCACTCGGGCGGGCGCTGGCCACCACCGAGCTCGCCCATGCGCTCCCACAATTCAGGCGCCTCGCGCGGATCGAAACAGGCACGCACGAGCAATTCCAGACCGATCTTGTCGGCTTCGGTTTCGTGTTGTCGTGAGAAGCTCAGGATACCGCCCTGGGCCGCCATACCGAAGGCCTGCATCACGGCCTGCTGCTGGCCCGCGGACATATCGCCCATGCCGAGGCCGACCGCGACCTGCCCCATCTGCGCGATGCGTTGTTGGCTCATCCGCTCTGCACCATGGTGTGCCAGGGCGTGGCCAATCTCGTGGCCCATGACCACGGCGAGCTTGTCCACATCATCAATATCAGAAAGCGTCACACGGCCATCATAGTTTCCCGTGACGTCCAGAATGCCTGTGTACACCGCCACATAGCCACCCGGCAGGCAGAAAGCATTGGGCTGATTGGATTCCACGACGTTGTAGGTCCAGTCGAAAGCCTCCGCGACTGGCGTGAAGCTGTATCCGGCATCCAGAAGCTCGCGTTCATATTCAATGGCTGCTGCTTCAAGCCGCGCGCCGATTTCCCGTACCGTGCGAACGACCTCGGCCTGGCCGGTGTCGCAGGTGCGCGCATTCACGCAGAGCACATTGCCCGCCTCGTTTTGCAAGATCTGCACATAGGACTGGGCACCAAGGCGAACCGAATCCTCAATCGACATGGTGTTGAACTGTGTCCGACCAGTGAAGGGCACCTCTTTCTGATTGGAGAACCAGTAGAATGCCAAGCCAATCAGGGCGATCGCCAGAATTCCCAACCGTCCGCGTAGCATGCTGCCCATGTTCGCTCCTCGTCACCTGCCCAACCTAGCACCGATACGCACAGGCTTTACCGCGAAGGACGGCCAACCGGAAGGGCACACTGGCATCGATCTGCGCTTGCGATGCGGGCGCCAGCCATTACGTTCGGCCCATGACCGAAGCACCCCAACATCCCCCCCTCGACATCAGGATCGTTCCTGTCACGCCGCTCCAGCAGAACACCTCGCTGGTCTGGTCCACGCGGACCATGGAAGGCGTTTTCGTTGATCCCGGCGGCGAGACTGATCGGCTGCTCGGTGCGGCTGAGCATTTCGGCGTCACGATCAAGGAAATCTGGCTTACCCATGGCCACCTTGACCACGCGGGCGCCGCTGCCGAAATCCGCGACCAAACAGGTGCGCCCGTGATCGGCCCACACCCTGACGACCAGTGGCTCCTCGACGAGATCGAGGCCCAGGGGGCAAAATACGGCATCGCTGACGGGCGAAACGTGGTGCCTGACCGCTACCTGAAGGATGGCGACACGCTTGAACTCGATGGCCACAAGTTCGGTGTCGCCCACACGCCAGGTCACACGCCGGGCCATGTGGTGATCTACAACCAACCAGGTGCGCTCGCCTTCGTCGGCGATGTCCTGTTCCGAGGCTCGATTGGCCGAACGGACTTCCCGCGTGGAAATCACCAGGAGCTGATCGACTCGATCACGTCAAAGCTCTGGCCTTTGGGAGAACAGATGCGCTTTGTGCCTGGCCATGGTCCCATGAGCACATTCGGACAGGAACGCATCGACAATCCGTTTGTGGCAGACAGTGTTCTCAACCGGGCCTGAGCGACCAGCAACCTAACAAATCGTCCATTCAGGTTGGATACAGACGCCAGCTCTTACGTTGATGGAGCATAGCGACCTCGAAAGGACACATCCATGAAACGCTTGCTCATAATTTCTGCCATTTCCGCTGGCGCTCTCATCGCGACAGCCTGCACCTCCACAGGCCAGACTGAGCGCCGCGCAGCCACCGGCGCCGCTGTTGGCGCGATCGCTGGCGCTGTGATTGGCAACAACACGGGCGACGGCGACGCAGGCGATGGCGCAGCCATTGGCGCCGTGATCGGCGGCGTGGCTGGCGCGGCTCAGGGCTGTTACGAGGCCCTTGACTGCGACGTGCCCGGCGTTGATGACCCATACGACCCGAACTACTCAAGCCGTCGAGGCTACTGATCGAGTTCAGATCAAAGGTGTAAGGGGGTGCGTGTTCGCGCCGTCTTTCATACCTTGGAAGCCCCGCCAGAGATGGCGGGGTTTTTTTTATGGCCGCGCCATCGTTTGATAAATGATGTGCCGAGGGCGGCGATGGGCTCCCCAGCTGTGCAATTGTCCATGAAAACCTTGCCCCGGGTTAAGACTCCCCGCTATAGCGCATCCGTTTGCCCGTTCGCCGCCATGAAGGACTCCGCCAATGCCCAAACGCACCGATATCGAGTCCATTCTGGTCATCGGCGCGGGTCCCATCATCATCGGCCAGGCATGTGAGTTCGACTATTCAGGCGTGCAGGCGATCAAGGCGCTGAAGGAAGAAGGCTACCGGGTCATCCTGGTTAACTCCAATCCTGCCACGATCATGACAGATCCGGGCCTCGCAGACGCCACCTATATCGAGCCGATCACGATCGATTACGTCGCCAAGATCATCGAGAAAGAACGCCCCGACGCGCTTCTGCCCACCATGGGCGGCCAGACGGCGCTGAATTGTGCTTTGGGGCTAGAGCGCGAGGGCGTGTTGGAAAAGTTCGGTGTCGAGTTGATCGGCGCCCGTGCGGACGCCATCAACAAGGCCGAAGACCGCGAACTCTTCCGCAAAGCCATGGACAAGATCGGCTTGGAGAATCCCAAAGCCACCATTGTTGCTGCGCCTGAGATCAAGGACGAGGACGGCAAAGTCATCGGTTACGATCGCATTGCGGGCCTCGCACGCGCCATGGACTCCCTGGAAGAGATCGGCCTTCCCGCCATCATTCGCCCTGCCTTCACCCTCGGCGGAACGGGCGGCGGCGTCGCCTACAACCGAGACGAATATCAGGACATTATCGAAAGCGGTTTGGCCGCCTCCCCCGTCGCCCAGGTGCTCGTGGACGAGAGTCTGCTCGGCTGGAAAGAATACGAGATGGAGGTGGTGCGCGATAAAGCCGACAACGCGATCATCATCTGCTCGATCGAGAACATCGATCCCATGGGTGTGCACACCGGCGATTCGATCACCGTGGCGCCTGCGCTGACGCTCACGGACAAGGAATACCAGATCATGCGCTCGGCCTCGATCGCCGTCCTGCGCGAGATCGGCGTCGAGACTGGCGGATCCAATGTCCAGTTTGCGGTTAACCCAGAAAATGGCCGCCTCGTCGTGATTGAGATGAACCCACGGGTGTCGCGCTCGTCCGCGCTGGCATCCAAGGCGACTGGCTTTCCAATCGCGAAAATCGCCGCGAAGCTGGCCGTGGGCTACACGCTCGACGAGTTGGACAATGACATCACCGGCGGCGCCATTCCGGCCAGCTTCGAGCCGACACTGGACTATGTGGTCACCAAGATCCCACGCTTCGCTTTCGAGAAGTTCAAGGGGGCAGAGCCCATCCTGACCACAGCGATGAAGTCCGTCGGGGAGGCGATGGCCATCGGGCGCAACTTTCAGGAGAGCCTGCAAAAGGCGCTGTGCTCGCTTGAGACGGGGCTTTCCGGCCTCGATGACATGAGCTTCGAAGACGAAGGCGCGCTGATGCGGGCGCTCTCGAAACAGACGCCCGACAGGCTGCGGATTGCCGCTCAAGCCATGCGCCAGGGCATCAGCGTTGAGGAGGTGCATCGGATCACCAGCATCGATCTCTGGTTCCTGCGCCAGATCGCGGAACTGGTTGAAATCGAAGCTGGCGTGCGCCGCGATGGGCTTCCCCAAGACGCATCCGGCATGCTTGCGCTCAAGGCGAAAGGTTTCTCCGATGCCCGCCTGGCCGCGCTGACGGCTCAGACTGAAGCAGACGTTCGCGCTCATCGTCATGCCTTAAATGTACGTCCCGTCTATAAGCGCATCGACACCTGCGCAGCCGAGTTCGAGGCGGCCACGCCCTATCTCTACTCAACCTATGAAGCGCCAGCCTTCCGCTCGCCAGTTGACCAAGGGGACCGACCCGGCTGCGAAGCGGGCATCTCGGACCGCCGTAAGGCGATGATCCTCGGTGGCGGGCCAAACCGCATCGGACAGGGAATCGAGTTCGACTATTGCTGCTGCCACGCCGCCTTTGCCATGGCCGATATCGGCATTGAGTCGATCATGGTGAACTGCAACCCGGAAACCGTCTCCACAGACTATGACACCTCAGACAGGCTGTATTTCGAGCCCCTGACCGAGGAACACGTTCTGGAGATCATCGCGCGCGAACAGATGGCGGGGGAATTGGCAGGCGTCATAGTCCAGTTCGGCGGCCAGACGCCCTTGGGGCTTGCTGGTCCGCTACAGGCCAACAACATCCCGATCCTTGGAACGTCGCCTGACTCGATCGAACTGGCCGAAGACCGCGAGCAGTTCGCGGTCCTGATCGACAAGCTCGGTCTGCAGCAGGCGCCTTCCACGAGTGCCCGCACGCTGGATGAGGCGCTGCAAGGCGCCGAGCGGCTCGGTTATCCCGTCATGGTCCGCCCCTCCTTCGTGCTGGGCGGCCGCGCCATGGAGATCGCCCGGTCACCGGAAGACCTTCGCGAATTTGGCGCGACTGCGCTTGCCGTCGCCGGAGACCAGTCGCTCTTCATCGACCGCTACCTCGAAGATGCCACGGAAGTGGACGTAGATGCACTGTGCGATGGCGAAAACGTGCACGTGGCAGGCATCATGGAGCATATCGAGGAAGCCGGGGTGCATTCCGGTGACAGCGCCTGCGCCCTGCCGCCCTACTCGCTTGATGCTGAGATCCAGACACGACTGGCCGAGCAGGCAACGGCCCTCGCGAAAGCGCTGAACGTGCGGGGCCTGATCAACATCCAGTTCGCGATCAAAGACGATGATATCTTCGTGCTTGAAGCCAATCCGCGTGCCTCACGCACCGTGCCCTTCGTAGCGAAGGCGGTTGGCACGCCTGTCGCCAACATTGCCGCAAAACTTATGGCGGGTGAATGGCTTGACCAATTTGACGTGTCGAACGCCAAACCCTCTCGGATCGCGGTAAAGGAAGCCGTATTCCCGTTCAGTCGCTTCCAGGATGTCGACCCCGTCCTTGGGCCGGAAATGCGCTCCACCGGAGAGGTCATGGGCTGGGACGATGATTTCGGCGCGGCTTTTCTCAAATCGCAGACCGCAGCTGGCGTTGAGCTCCCACGTGAGGGATGCGTGTTCGTCTCCGTAAAGGACGCCGACAAGCCAGCGCTCATCGAACCGATCAGGTCGCTGATAGACATGGGCTTCGAAATCGTCGCCACCCGCGGCACCGCGGGCTTCCTGGAGGAACAAGGCCTTGCCGTTGCCCCGATCAACAAGGTGATCGAAGGTCAGCCGCACATCGTGGACGCCATGATCAATGGCAACATCCAACTCGTCTTCAACACCACACAGGGCGTTCAGTCCCTGAAGGACAGCAAATCGATCCGGCGCACCGCGCTCATCCGATCGATCCCCTATTTCACAACTTTGGCCGCCTCGATCGCGTCCGTGCGCGCGATTGAAGCCTTAAGAACCCGTAAGTTGGGGGTCCGGGCCTTGCAATCGGCCTGATCACGCCCACTTGACCGCGCAGGGTTTTGGCACAACCCTACGCTTATTCCGAAAACGCAGAGTACACGTACATGGAAAGAATTCCCATGACCGCTGAGGGTCATCAGGCCCTTGAGTCCGAACTGAAGACACTGAAGTCGGTGGAGCGTCCGAGCATTATCGCGGCGATCGCCGAGGCGCGCGAACACGGCGATCTTTCAGAGAACGCCGAGTACCACGCCGCCAAGGAAAAGCAGTCCTTCATCGAAGGGCGTATTGCCGAGCTTGACGACAAGCTTGCGCGCGCCGAAGTCATTGATCTGTCGAAGATGACGGGCACGCGCGTGCGCTTCGGCGCCACGGTGACGCTGATCGACGTCGATACTGAAGAGCAGAAGACCTACAAGATCGTCGGCGATGACGAAGCCAGCATTGAACATGGCAAGGTCTCCATTTCATCTCCCATAGCCCGCGCCTTGATCGGCAAGGAAGAAGGCGATGAGGCCGAAGTGTCTGCTCCTGGCGGCGCAAAGGCCTACGAAATCGAGAAAGTCGAATTCAAATAGGCGATCCGCACCCTAGCCTGCTCGGCCCTTCGGTCTGGATGGTTTCAGACGGGCGGGCCGGCAACGCGGCCCAGGTTCGCGCGATTGCCAATGCCCTGGGGTCGACCCTGCGCTGGATGCGCATCGCTCATATCAACGGCGATGGCCATCGCAGCGAACCCATCACCCTGGAGCCCCGCGCGCCGTGGACCTGGCTGCCAGCCAAGCGCTGGATGGCTCCCTTGCTTGCCCTGCCGTCTGATCAGAGGAAGGCGCTCGCGCCGCCCTGGCCGACGGTCTGGTTAGGCGCGGGCCGGCGCACAGCGCCCTACTCCGCCGAGATCAAGCGACGCGCTGGAAATGCCACCTGCGTGGTTCACATCCTCGATCCCAAGATGGAGCCCGGCGCTTTCGACTTTCTGGTGACGCCGCAACACGACGGCGTCAGCGGGGCGAACGTGATTTCGACCGTGGGCTCGCCCTCCTATTTCTCGCCAGACGATATGGAACAGGCCGGACAGGCGTTCGCCAATCTAGCCGACGAACCCGGCCGATCGGCCATCGTGATTCTTGGTGGCAACTCAAAAACCCACACATTCACCAAGGGCGCGGCCGAAACCCTCGCAATGCAGCTGACCGCCCTCTCGGCTGAGGGTTGGCGGCTGCGCATCACCGCTTCGCGCCGCACACCGGCGCCCGTCATCGCCAGCATGCGCGCTCTGGCCGACCGAGTGGGCGCGCGGTTCTGGGCCGGCCCTGAAGACGGGCCGAACCCTTACCTCGCCTGGCTGATGTTCTCCGATGCCGCGATCGTGACGGAAGACAGCGCCAACATGCTGTCAGACGCGGCCTATCACGGACTGCCCGTGCATATGGTTCGCCTGCATGGCCGCGCCCCGAAGTTCGACAGGCTGCACGAGAGTCTTATTCAGCGCGGTGTCGCGCGCTGGTTCAGTGGTGCATTGGAGACCTGGGACTTCGAGCCCCTGCGCGAAGCTGACCGAGTCGCCGACGCCATCGTGGCCAAGCTGCTCGAGCGCCACCCCCAACCCGACCTCGGAAACGAGAACAACGTCCCTGCGCCAGACTGGGTCTAGGCCGCCTCGGCCACCACGCCGATGACCGCCTCGCCGAAGCGTTCGGCCTTTTTTTCACCCACGCCTGAGACACCGCGCAAGGCATCAAGCGAGCCTGGCCGCTCTGCCGCGATGGCTGCAAGCGTGCGGTCGTGGAAGATAA
>JBCBGD010000080.1:0-10068 GCA_038527085.1 Pseudomonadota bacterium
ACTGTTCGTTTTCCAGCGCACACCGTCCTCGGTCGACGAGCGCAACAACCACAAGATCGATCCAGACTGGTTTGCCGAGACAGCCACGCCAGGATGGCAACAGCGCTGGCTCGACAATTTCGTCGAGAACCAGGGCCGCGGCATGCCCAAGGAAGATCTCGTTGACGATGGCTGGACGGAAATCTCAAGGCGGATCCGCGAAAAACTCTTGTCCATGCCGAAAGAAGACTGGGGGCCGCAGGCCATGTTGGCGGCCTTTGAGGATGCTGATTTCGAGAAAATGGAGCAGATTCGGGCCAGGGTCGACGCGGTGGTCCAGGACGACGAGACCGCCCAAGGCCTCAAGGCGTGGTACAATCAGCTGTGCAAGCGCCCCTGCTTCCACGACGACTATCTGGCCGCCTTCAACAATCCAAATGCGCACCTGGTCCACACGGACGGCAAGGGCGTCGAACGGATCACGGAAACGGGCGTGGTTGCCAATGGCCAGCTCTATGAAGTCGATTGCATCATCTACGCGTCGGGCTTCGAGGTCGGCACCGACTACACCTCCCGCGCCGGGTTTGACTTGAAAGGCCGCGAGGGAATACGCCTCTCGGAGCATTGGTCCCATGGCATGCGCACGCTCCATGGAATGCACGTCCATGGCTTTCCAAACGCGTTCATCGTGCAGCCGAACCAGGCGGGCAATATGATCTCCAATGTGCCGCACAACATCCTGGATCACGCAAAGACGATTGCCCACATCATCTCCCATGCTGAAGCCGAAGGCGCCGTCTCGGTCGAGCCTACACAGGAGGCCGAGCAAGCCTGGGTCGAGCTCATTCTCAGCGGCGAGGGGACCATGCTCGGCTCGACCGAATGCACGCCCGGTTACTACAACAATGAGGGTAAAGGCTGGAGCCAGGAGTTCCGCCAGGCACAGGGCCATCCAGGCGGTCCGGCAGGCTTTTTCAGCCATATCGATAAGTGGCGCCAAGCAGGCGACTTCAAGGGATTGCGGTTTTCGAAGTAATACTGACAGAGGGCGGGAACATAGCCCGTTCGGTCCCAACCCATCCTTAGAGAGGAAATTATCCCATGGCAGACCTTGTCGTTTACGGCACGCCCGCTTCCCCGTTTGTGCGCAAGGTGATGGTCGCACTCGCCCATGCTGGGGCCGACTACGAATTCGAGAACGTGAACATCATGGCCATGCCGGACTGGTTCGTCGAAATCAGCCCGGCCAAGCGCATTCCCGTCTTGCGAGACAAGACTGTTGGGGAGACCGGCGTGGCGGGCACGATTCCGGACTCGTCTGCCATCTGCCTCTTCCTCGAAAAGCGCCTCAACGCGGGTCTCTATGGCGCCGACGCCTTTGAGGCTGGCCGCGTCGCATGGATGGAGGAGTATGCCGACACGGTCATGGCCCTTCCGACGGGCATGGATTTCTTCCGCCCCCTCATTTTCCCCTTGTTCACAGGCAAGGCGGCCGATGTCGATACGGCTCGCAAGACCTGGAACGAGAAGTTTCCGCCCTTGTTCGACTATCTTGAAGGCGTCCTGGATGGCGGCGACTACTTCGTCGGCAATCAGTTCTCGCTCGCTGACATCGCCGTCGGTTGCCAGATGACGCAGATAGACCTGGTCGCAGGCCTGCCCGATGCAGGCAAATGGCCATCGCTCGTCAAACACACTGAGGCCATGAAAGCGCGGCCAGGGTTCAAGGAAAACTTAGAAACCTGTACAAAGATGTTCAGCGCGATCCTGCCGGAAAAGATCGATCTGAGCTGAGGGCAAACACCCAGGTGGCGCGGCACGGAGGACAAGCATGGTAAAGCTGTCGGACCTTTCGAAGTACGACCGCGACCATGTGCTGATGAAGCAGTTGCCACCGCTTGAGCCTTTCGCGTGGGTCGATCCAACCAAGCCTGTCAGCGAGATGACTTTCGCGGTCATCACGACGGCTGGCCTGCATTTTCGCGGCGAGCCCAACTTCGCACTGTCAGACGCCTCCTACCGCGCCATCCCGGGCGATCAGAATACGGCAGACCTCATCATGTCCCACGTGTCGACGAACTTCGACAAGTCGGGCTTTCGCGATGACGTCAATGTCGTCTTCCCCCTCGACCGGTTCCGCGAACTTGCTGGCGATGGCACGATCGGCGGTCTGGCGTCGGTCCACTACAGCTTCATGGGTGGCGGACTGTTGCCTGACGCCTATGAGACATCGGTTCGCTCACTGGCCGGGCACCTGAAACGCGACGGCGTCGACGCTGTCTTCATCACACCGGTTTGCCCCAACTGCACACGTGCCACCTGCGCCATTGCACACTACCTGGAATCCGAAGGTATCGTGACCACAGGAATCGCCCTGATCCGCGAGAATGCCGAGGCGTTGCAGCCCCCGCGATTGCTTTGGGTCACCTTCCCGCTTGGCTATCCGCTCGGCAAACCGAACGATCCCCCATTCCAGCGACAGGTCATTGAAGCGAGCCTTGACTTGCTCAACCGCCCGTCCGGCCCGGTTCTGGAGGACTATGGCATCGACCTGCCAGACACGGATCTGGAGACAGCAGATTTCTGTCCGGTCAATTTCAGCCAACCCACTGGCGACACGTCGACATGGCGCTCACGTTTGGCCAATGAGCGTCTTCTGCTCCAGCCATGGTATGACATGAGCCTGCGGCGGCGTAGGCGCACCATGGTCGGCATCGCCGATGCTGACATTGACGAGATCCTAGACATGGTCGGCGGCTGGCTGGACGACCGCAGCCAGCCGTTTCCGGATGGCAAGGCGTTTAAATATGGCATTGAGGACGCAAAAGCCTGGTACAGCGAAGCGATCAGCGGGCAACCCGGCGATTACGGCCCCGGCCAGGTGGACCATGTGCTCTATCACGAGACCGCCTTTGGCGCGGCCCTGAAGGAATACTTCAACCACTTCGCCGCTGATGAGAAAACCATCATCATGGCGCGGCTGATTGCGCCGCGATGGGCGATGGAGGCCTCTACCGGGACCGGCGCAGTGGATAAGCACGGTAAGCTGGTCGAACAACCCGGCGCAAAAGCGCTACGCGAGGGAGGACACGATGATTGAAATCAAGCCAATCCGAGAGGGCTTTGGCGCCGATGTTTCCGGCGTGGACCTCGCGCGCATTTCCGACGCGGACTTCGAATCAATCTACCAGGCCTGGCTGGACTTTGGCGTGTTGAGATTCCAAGGCCAGAGCCTCGACAAGGACAGCCTCCAGGCTTTTAGCCAGCGCTTTGGCCCGCTTGAAGAAATCCCGCTTGGACGGCTGACCGCCGAGCAGCGCAAGAAAATCGACAATCTCTATGTCACCGCGATCTCGAACATCGTCGTGAATGGCCGGCCGATTGGCGGGCTTGGCAATGCGGAAGCCGAATGGCACTCGGACATGACGTATGTCGAGACGCCGCCGCCCGCCAGCGTGCTTCTGGGCGTTGAGATACCGCCCCATGGGGGAGACACGTTTTTTGTCGACCAGCGCGCGGCCTACGAGGCTTTGCCCGATACGCTGAAAGCGCGGATCGAAAACCTTTCGATCAAGCACGATGCGGCCCACACGAGCGTGGGCGACCTGCGCGCCGGATACGAGCCGTTTGATGACCCACGCGACGCGCCTGGCGCCGTACACCCCATCGTGCGCATCCATGACGAGACCGGCGAGAAATGCCTGTATCTGGGCCGCAGGGACTGGGCCTACATTCCAGGCCTCTCGCTGGAGGATAGCGAAGCGCTCCTCGATGAGCTCTGGAGCTACGCCGTGCCCGAAGACTACATCGTCGAGCAGAACTGGACCCCGGGCGACGTGATCATCTGGGACAATCGCCGCTGTTTGCACAGACGCTCCGAGATCGATCCGACCACGCGCCGGCTTCTACTGCGCTGCCAAGTGCTCGCACGGGAACCCGCACCGGTCTGAAGTCGACCGACCATCAAGCGACAAGGGACACACACATGGCTGGCACAGCAATCATCCTTGGCGCGGGCGCCTCCAATGGCGTCGGCGGCGCACTCGCCCGGCGTTTCGCAAAGGGCGGCCACCATGTGATCGTTGCAGGCCGCACGGATGAGAAAGTCGAGGCGGCGGCTGGCGAAATCCGCGATGCAGGCGGCTCTGCGGAAGGCTTTCGTACCGATGTCACGTCGGAGGCTGACCAGGACGCGCTGTTTGAGCATGCCAAACAAAAAGGGCCGGTGGACGCGGTCCTGTTCAATGCTGGCAACAATGCGATCATCCCGTTTGAAGACCTCGAGCCCGAACTTGTCGAAAAATTCTGGCGCGTGGGATGCTTTGCAGGCTTCCTAACCGCAAAGCGCGCTGTTCCGATCCTCCTGGCCCAGGGCCATGGCAGCCTTTTCTTCACCGGCGCCTCGGGCTCGATGCGCGGTCGGGCAAATTTCGCCCATTTCGCGTCCATGAAGGCCGGGCTCAGAATGCTCGCCCAATCCCTCGCCCGCGAATTCGGCCCAAAGGGCATTCACGTGGCACATTTCATCATCGATGGCGTCATCGACGGGGACATGGTCCGGAACCGGTTTGGCGAGTATCTCGACAAGCTTGGCGAGGATGGCGGGCTGTCGCCAGACGCGATTGCGGAGGCCTATTGGTATGTCCATGGCCAACAGCGCTCGGCCTGGACCCATGAAATGGACCTGCGCCCGTTCAAGGAGAATTGGTAGGGATTGCTAGATCGTTTCCGTCTTTGACGGACTCGATCTGCGGTGTGTTTGCGCTCACGCCAGTTGGCTAACGCCAACGGCTCCGCGGGGGCGGCGCATGCGCGCCGGGCGCCCCTTGGTCGCCTCGCGTTTCCTCCAAAGTCGGAAACGCTCTAGTTCCCCGCAGGCTCTTCTACGGGGCTCATAGATTCCGGCTCCGCGTTGACTTGCGCCACCACGTTCATGATCGCAGCCGCGATCTCGACCGGCACTTCCTCCTGCAAGAAGTGACCCGCTCCTGTCTCCGTCACAGGCGCATCCGGGAAGTAGCCCTGCATGGCAGGCAGGGCGCGGGCAAAGATCGGATCTTCCATTCCCCACACAATTTCGGCAGGCACATCCAGCGTTGCGATGTAGGCTTCAATCGTATGGAGCCCGGCCGTACTGGGATGCTCGGGATTGTCTGGGACCATCCGCATCAGCGCCAGAGGCGCCTTTCTGTTGCCGCTCTCGCGAACAGGGCGGCCATAGAGATCCGCAACCGCTTTCGGGATCGACTCCGGGTCGCCCTGGGTCTCGTGCAATCGATCGAAGATCGACACGAGATTTTCAAGCAGGAGCTCGCCGACAATGGGCGTCTTTGCCAGGGCGTGGGCACTGGAGAGATCGCGCTGTTCGCTGGGCGGCGTGAAGCCCGTGTTCAAGAGCACGGCGCCCTCAAGCAACTCTGGCGACAGTGCGAGCGCGCCCATCCCCACAGCGCCTCCCCAGTCCTGTCCGACATAAATCAGACCTTCGAGGTCCAGCGCCTCAAGGGCGGCGTTCATCCAGCGCATATGATTGTCGAGCGTGTGCTCGCTGGCAGGCACCTTGCTGGAAAACCCCAGACCGACCATGGTCGGCATAATCAGTCTCAACTCGTCAGTGGGCAGTTCCGCCGCCACCTTGCGATAAAGCAGCCCCGAGGTCGGATTGCCATGCTGCATGTAGACAGGATAGCCGGTGCCCACTTCAAGGATGTGAACCTTGATGCCGGGCTCAACCTCGATGAAGTAGCTTTTGTAGTCGTCGGTGATGACCTCGGCTGCATAGTCCGGCAGCGGAAACGCTTCGAACGTTCCGGAACTGGTCGTGATCGTGCCTGCGCCTTCCGGCACCACGCGTTTGCCGTCGCGGGTGATGGCAAATGACACGACAAGGGCTGCAACGATAAGAATACCAATGAGCCGAATGAGCCACTTCACCATTTCAACCTCCTGAAGGCGCAAGTTCGTTGTCGCTAGCGGGCCAGCCCGGCCTGGCCCAGCCGCCAACGCAAAGTATCGACCCGGTCCTGGCCGAAGAACGGCTCGTCCTTGAACACCATGGTCGGCACGCCCCAGTGGCCTGCGGCGTCGAGCGCGGCCTGATTGCGCTCGACCTCGTCCATGTGGTCGCCATTGGCGATCGCGGCGTCGAGCTGACCAAGATCCAGCCCAGCCTCTTTCGCTGCGTCCTCGAGCACCGAGCCCTTGTCCCAGTCCTTCGTGCCGCCGAAAATGTGCGCCGAGACATTGCCGGCAAACTCCAAGCCCTTGCCCTGCCGCGCCGCCTCAACGCCCAGCTTGGTCAACCGATAGATGTAGGGTTGGTCTTCAGACACTTTCATGGTCTTGAAATCCTGCACCACCGGATCGGGCTGCAGCGGGTAAATCACCGGCCGTCCAAGCATTTCGCCCCGGCGCATGCTGTCGCGAACGATATACATGGGTGCGCGCCGGTCGTTGGGGTCGAACAGCGACTCGGGAAACCTGACAGCGAGCGGCAGAACCGGCCTGAATCGGACATCGATGTCGAAATCGCCGCGCAATTTCAGGAGATCTGGCACGACAAGCCGGGAATACGGGCTGCGAAATGACCAGAACACGTCCACGGTTTCAGTCATCTACTCTCTCCTGTGATGTGTTCCTCAGGCTAGAAACTCGGTCAGGATAATGCAAGCCATTAAACAGCAGTAAGGGCTTACCCCGTCGGCTTCGCCAGGCGTCGCCAGTACCCGTCGGGCCTCAGGCGAACAGCGCCTCGCATCCTGTACCGGACAGGCATTGGTCGAGACGCTGACGGTCTGCGTCTTCAAGGGCTTGATACGCTTCACGCAGCCAGCGCAGGCACTTGGCCTGATAGACAAAGGGCTCCTGCACCCAGCGTTGGCCATCCACCTCGCAGTCGACCTGCTCGGCACCGCGCGCAATCGCGTCAGCATTTCCCAGCATGACAGGCACATAGACCCGGCCGATCTCATTGAGCAGGTCCTTCAAGGTTCGCGGCGGCGCCGAGAGATCGATCCAGTCAGTATCGCTCACCTCAAGGCCGCTCACATCCGCGAGCCGTTCGGTCCAGGCATAGGCTCGCGGAGAGACCTCCAAGGCCACTTGCGCAGGCGTCGGATCGATGATCACGAGCATCGTCATCTGGCCATAGCAGGCAAAGTCTCCTGCGCCGGGCCGGTGCCCAAGCAGATAGGGCTGGGTCTGGATATGTGCTTCGAAGATTTCGAGGTAGCGCCGCCAACTTGCCTCAATGATCGGGGCGGTTGTCTGATTCGAGCCCACAACGCCGATCCGGGAAATCTGCCGCTCGGCAAATAGTCTTTCGGCCTGCTCGCCCTGCTCACGCGTCATCTGGATGTTCCTGCCATAGGGCAGATACGAACTGGCCTTCTTGGTGTCTGGCTCATACGCCCAGCGATAGTGAAACATGCATTTGCTCAGCCACTCATCGCCGTAGTCTTCGAGCAGGAGATCGAGAAGCCCCAGCGCGGGATCGTCTGGGCGCAAGCGCCGCTCTGGATACATTTCCTCGAGATGATTGAGGATGGGCGTTGTGTCCGACATGGCCACCAGCGCGTCGCTGTCCCCGCCGGGCATCACCAGATACGGCACAAGCGGCAAGGGGCGCTTGGGCAGAGCTTCTGCCTCCTTGCTGCCGATGATCACAAAGCGGTAGGGAAGCCTGCGGTAGCGGAGCGCGGCGCGGAGCTTCCGTGTGTAAGGTGAGGAACCAGAGCCGACGAGAATAAGATCCTCACCTGTTTGCATGATCGTCATCTCCTGATTTGGGCCCGGTCAAACAGCCCATCTGACTAGTCGCCCTGATTGAACACTGGGTTGCGCTTCTCGATGAAGGCCATCATGCCCTCCTTGGCGTCTGCTGTGCGCGCATTGGCGTGGACCGCGCGGCGCTCTTCGGCCAGGGACTCGTGCAGGCTCTTGGATTCATGCCCTATCACGCAGTCCAGCACGCTTTTGACGGCCAAACGCGGCATGCTGGCAAGTTCCTCGGCACGCGCGATGGCCTTGTCTTTCAGTTCCGAGATCGGCCAGACCTCGCTGACCAGACCAATGCGCAGAGCCTCAGGTCCGGAAATCTTCTTGCCGCGCAGGATCATGTCCAGTGCATGGTCGCGGCCGACACACCGCGGCAGGCGCGCAAGGCCGCCCCAGGCAGGCACGGTGCCGAGATCCATTTCGGGCAGCCCAATCTGTGCGCCTTCCTCGGCAGCAAATCGAAAATGGCAGGCCAAGGGCAGTTCAAGACCCCCACCGAGGCAATAGCCGAACAGGGTCACCACAGACGGCTTCCCCATAGTCTCGATCTTCTCCAACACGCGCCAGCGCTGGTCAAAGACCCCGTCAATGCTGCCCTTTGCTGCGATGCCATCGCGCATTTGCTTGAGGTTCATGCCGACGGAGAAGTTCTCGGTGCCTTCAGCGGTGAAGACCAGGGCGCGTATGCTGTCATCGCTCGCCAAGTCATCGACAACGCGCTCGAGCTCGTCCATGAATTCCAACGTCATGCGGTTATAGGGCGCATCGTTGATTGAAATGATCGCGACCGCCCCCCGGCGCTCAAGTTTCAGTGGGTCAGTCATGGCAGTCCCGATTTGTAGTTGTGACGCGGCTCATCTGTTCTTGAAGGCCGGCGCGCGCTTTTCGACATAGCTCTCAAAACCCTCGCGAAAGTCCTCGGTCTGGGTGGCGAGATGCTGCTCATGATCAGACGCCTGGAAGGCGGCATTGTAGGGATCGTCGATTGCGGTCCAAATCTGCGCTTTCATCGCCGCGAGCGAGCGCGGCGCGCTGTTCGCAGCAATGTTCCTTGCATAATCGCTGACATGCGTTTCGAGTTGGTCGTCGTCGACGGCTGCGTTCACCACGCCAAGTGCGGCAGCCTCCTCGCCGTCAAAACGGCGCGCGGAGTATAGCAGATCTGCCGCCTTGGCCGGGCCGATGAGGCGTGTCAGCAGCCAGCCGGCATTCTTCTCAGCCGGGATTCCGAGCCGCGCAAACGTGGCATTGAACACCGCGGAGCGCGCGGCAAATCGAAGATCGCAATGCAAAGACAAGATGAATCCCCAGCCGAATACCGGTCCGTTGATCGCCGCGATGGTGGGCTTGCGCGCAAGGATAAAGTCCTGCCAGCCATGGGAGTAAAAGCGCTCCAGCGCCGGGCCGATATCATCGCCCCACCGGGGCGCAGGCCCCTCTTCGGCGGTCGGCAACCCCTCACCGCTGCCGCCCGTGCCGATGACCTTCAGGTCGAGCCCCGCGCAAAACGCGCGGCCCGCACCCTTCAAAACGATAACCCGTACGTCATCGTCGGCCGATGCGTCGCGCACGCGTCTGAAGACATCGCCAAGCATGTGCGGGGTCAGCGCGTTCAGCTTGTCCGGCCGGTTCAGCGTGATGGTGGCGACACCGTCCTGAACCATATAAAGGATGTGCTGGTCGCTCATGGCGCGCCCCCCTCTGATAAATTCTTGCCGTTCTGCTGGCGTCGTTCACGGCCAGGCTAAGATTGAGCGCGCGCAGGCAGCGTCGCGGCCAGGCCCAGAATGACACAGACGACAACTTCTATGATGATTGTCCCTATGCCCGCCGCTTCGAAGCCGTACGTGAAGCCTGAGAAAGTGCGTGTGAGCGCCATGACGCCCTCAATTGCGGCGACCGGTGCCAGCAAGGCCCATTGGCCTCGAATTGCGCCGTAGAGCGTTACCAGCGACATGGCGATGTACGGCGCGCCGATCAGGACCTGGATCGTCACCCAGCCAACATCGGTCTCTGGAACCAGAAAGAGCGCTTCAGCGAGGCGCTCGGGCCGAAAAACACCCACGAAGCCCGGGATCAGGAACAACAGGCCAAATATGATGGCGGCAATGCGCAAAACCATCGTCATGATGCGTCTCCCTTGCGATACTTGATGCTGGCCCTCGCACACAGGCCAAGGTCTTCGAGCGCGACGGACGCTTTCCAGTCATTTGGCGTCGGTGCGGTGTAAAGGTCGATCATTGCGAAGTGTTTCCCGATCCGTGCGACTTGCGCTTTTGAACACGCCCTGAAACGGCGCCCCCAACACCTGCG
>JBCBGD010000081.1:0-10031 GCA_038527085.1 Pseudomonadota bacterium
GATTGCGCAGCTGCCCGGCTGGGTTATCGGACTGGTGGTCGCCGGCGGTCTTGCAGCAGCGCTATCGACCGCAGCAGGCTTGCTCATGGTGATCAGCTCGGCTGTCAGCCACGACATCTGCCGCAGGACGCTTTATCCCGAGATGTCGGACAAGACCGAACTGCTTGTGGCGCGTGCTGCAGCAGCCGGAGCGGTCTGTGCCGCAGGCCTATTGGGCATCTTTGCGGGCCAGCTCGGCTTCGTAGCCCAGGTCGTGGCCTTCGCCTTCGGCCTCGCTGCGGCTTCGCTCTTCCCCATCATCTTCCTGGGTATTTTCTGGAAGCGGATGAACAAGGAAGGCGCGATTGCCTCCATGGTCTTCGGCCTGGTCAGCACCTTTGCCTACATCTACTACTTCAAGTTCGGTGGAGGCACGCCAGACCAGTACTTCTTCGGGGTGTCGCCTGAAGGTATCGGCTTCGTGTTCATGTGGGTGTCCGGTCTCATCGGCATCGTGACCGCCCTTGTGACGGCGCCGCCACCCCAGGATATCCAGGATCTCGTGGAAGACATCCGGGTGCCAGGGACGCGCACCGCGCACGGCGCAGCCGATGCTGGCATGGCACCGATGCCTGCCGAATAGGCTCCCAAGACAGTCCAATCAGGAAAGGGCGATCCTCACGGGTCGCCCTTCTCACATCTGGAGATGCATATCCCCACTTTCGCAACTTGCTGGAGAGAATCGAATGTTATCGACAACTTTCGAATACTCGCTCAGGGAGCACTAGGTCGCGCCGACTTCTTCACCTGATGGGAGAGTTCGCTCGTCATTCCTTACCAAACCTGCACATTCACGCGTCTGCGGGAACCGCCGGGTGAGGGAACAATGCTGGATCGCACCGAGAATCGGAGCTTCGCCAGTGCCTATGATGTCATCATCATCGGCAGCGGCATGGGCGCGAGCGCGGCAGCACTGCGGCTCGCGCAGGCTGGGCGCAAGGTCTTGATGCTGGAGCGGGGGCGCTGGGAATCGCGCCCACAGGCTGGCAGTGCCAACAGGTTCATCTTCGACCAGCAAAGCCCAGAGGAAGATTTCGAGATTGTTGGGGGGCGGTCGAAATACTATGGCGCGGCGCTCTACAGATTCAGGGAAGCCGATTTCGAAGAGACCGAATACGAGACTGGCGTCTCGCCAGCCTGGCCGATTTCTTACAGCGACCTCGAGCGCTATTACGACGAAGCCGAAGCGCTCTACCGTGTCCATGGCGCGCCTGATGGCGATCCCACCGATCCCCATGGCGACCATGCCTATCCCCATCCGCCCCTGCCCGATGATCCCCTGATTGCAGACGTACGCAGCAGGCTTGAAGCCTGCGGAAACCTCACCGCCCACATTCCGCGAGGGCTCGACTACGGCCCTGGCCGCGCTTGCAGTCTGTGCCATGCCTGCTCGGGCCACTATTGCGGCGCCGATGCCAAGATGGATGCTGACATCGCCACGCTGCGCCCTGCCCTGGAGACAGGGAATGTCGAGCTGATTGCTGATGCCCAGTGCTTGCAAATCCTGACCGATCCGCACGGTCGGCGCGCTGAGGGCGTGCTGGCACGCATCTGCGGCGTGGAGCAGAAAATCTACGGCGACCAGGTGATTGTCGCGGCCGGATTTCGCCACTCACCGGCCCTGCTGCGTCGCTCGCGCACCGACAGTCATCCCGAAGGCCTTGGCAATGGTGGCGGCTGGCTCGGCAAGGGTGTCGCCGCCCACTCCACGGGCACGATTTTTCCCCTGATCCAACTCGGAAGGCTCGGCCCGCGCCACACCAACACGCTCTCGATCCATGCCTGGATGTCAGCAGGCGTCGAGGCCGACTGGCCCTTCCCCCTCGGCATCGTTCAGGTGGCGGGCCAGACACCGTTCTGGCACCTCACCTCCAGGCTGAAGCGCCCCCTCATCAAGGCGGTCGCCGAGCGCACGCTCAACGTCTTCCACATGACCGAAGCCCTGCCGGACAAGCAGACCGGTTGGGTGTTCGACGGAGACACTCCGGCAGGCTTCACGCCGCCGCGCTTCCAGAAGGGCTCCTTCGAGCGTTTGCGGGCAAAGACGCAGCAAGCTTTCCGCAAGGCCGGTTATCAGGTGATCACGCCGCGACGCGAGGTCGCGCTCTGGCACGAAACAGGCGGCGCCATCATGGGCGATGATGAGACCGGCAGCGTCGTGGACCGTAACGGACGCGTGCATGGCCTGGAAAATGTCTATGTCGCAGATGCGAGCGTCATGCCGTCTGCCAGCGCGGTGAATACAGGGCTCACAATCGTCGCCCTGGCCCTGCGCACGGCCGATGCGACCATGGCCTAACTTGCCTCCAGCAGGGTGATTGCGCCATCGTTGGCCATGGAGGCGCCCTGACCCATGCCCGTCTGGCTGATACTTCTCGCGAGCGCGCTGTATCTCGGCGTGCTGTTTGCCATGGCCTGGCAGCGTGACAAGCGCGCGACCCAGCCCGGCTTTCAGCACAGCCCGACCGTCTATGCCCTCGCCCTGGCGGTCTACTGCACCTCCTGGACCTATTTCGGCGCCGTGGGCACAGCGGCGGCTTCGGGTTGGGACTATCTGGCGATCTATCTCGGCCCGATCATTGTCTTCCTGCTGCTGCCGAAACTGATCCGCAGGATCGCACTCGTGGCCCGGCGCGAAGGCGTCACAAGCCTGTCGGACTTCCTGTCCGCGCGTTACGGCAAGAGCCAACTCGTGGCCACGGTCGCCACCCTGGCAGCGGTCACCGGCAGCCTGCCCTACATTGCGCTGCAGCTGAAATCGATCGGGATGAGCTTCTCTGCCCTGTCTGCGCCATCGGTCGTGGCGGGCGATGCGACGCCGGCCGACGAGACTGTGCTCATCAGCGCGCTGGTGCTTGCTGCTTTTGCAATCTTGTTCGGTGCGCGCCAGACCGACACCACCCGCCACAATCACGGCCTGATGTGGGTGCTGGCCTTCGAAGCGGTCTTCAAGCTCGCCGCACTCGTGGCGATTGCGCTTTTGTCCCTCGCGATCCTTGATCGACCCGACGTGGCGCTCACGGCCGCCGCGCAATCGACCTTCAGTTTCGACACGGTGTCCGAGCGGCTGCTGACCATCACGCTGCTCTCCATGGCGGCAATCATCTGCCTGCCGCGCCAGTTCCATGTCGCCTTTATCGAGCGGCGCGACGACAAGGATGACATCCGTGCCCGCTGGGCGTTCCCGCTCTACCTTGCGCTCACCAGTCTCGTGGTCATCCCCATCACTCTGGCAGGGCTCTCGGTCCTGCCCGCAGGAAGCGCGCCTGACCTCTTCGTGCTCAGCCTGCCGCTTCTGGAAGGCGACGGCGTGATGGCCTTGCTGGTCTTTCTCGGCGGGTTCTCCGCGGCCATGGGCATGGTGATCGTGTCCTCGATTGCCCTGTCCACAATGGTGACCAATGACCTGATTGTGCCCGCCCTGATCAAGACCGGGCGTTTTTCGACCCTCTCAAAGGATGCAGGCAACCGGCTTCTGCTGATCAGGCGCGCGGTGATCGTCGCGCTCCTCCTGCTGGCCTATGGCTATTATCGCGCGGCAGGATCAAGCGAGGCGCTGGCGCAGATCGGGCTTTTGTCCTTCGCTGCCGCCATTCAGTTTGCCCCCGCCCTCGTATCGTCGGTTTACTGGGCCTCTGCACGGCGCACAGGGGTACTTGCCGGACTTGTCCTTGGCATGTCGGCCTGGTGCTACACGCTGTTCCTGCCTGCACTCTTTGGCGATGACGCCATGGCCGGTGCGCTCCCCACATATCTCGACCCCCATGCCCTGTTCGGGATCGACTTCGGAGACAGCCTGACACACGGCGTCTTCTGGAGCCTTGTCATCAATCTGGGCGCCTTTGTGTTCGGGTCCCTGCAGGCCAAAGAGCGCCTGCGCGACCGCATCCAGGCGGCCGCGTTCACAGGCGAGATCGATGGCGCCATCGCGCCCCAAAGCGATACTGCTCTTCCTGCCGCCCGCGTGACGCCCAGTGGGCTGAAAACGCTCGCGTCGCGCTTCCTGGATGAGAGCGCCGTCACGGCCGCCTTCAAGGACTTCGAGATCCAGACGGGAAGCCCCCTGCGCGACGACCAGCCCGCAGACTGGCGCCTTGTCCAGCGCACCGAACGCATGCTGGCCAGCGCGCTGGGGGCCTCGTCTGCCCGCGTGGTGATGGCTTCCGCCATTGGTGGCATGGATGTGGCCCTGCCCGACGTCCTGTCCCTTCTGGACACGAAAACCCAGTCCGAACGCTTCGACCGCCACATGCTGCAATCGATGCTCGAGCATGTCTCCCAGGGCATCAGCGTGGTCGATCAGAACCAGCGCCTGGTGGCCTGGAACAGCGCCTATGTGGACCTGTTCAACTACCCGCGGGACCTCGTCACCGTCGGCCGGCCCATCGCTGATCTCATCGCCCACAACATCAAGTCGGGTTGGATCGATGGTGATCCCGCCGAACAGGCCGCCCGGCGCATCGAGCATATGAAACAGGGGCGCACCCATTCCTATGAGCGCCGCAATCCCGACGGGCGCTATCTGCGCATCACGGGCAATCCCATGCCCGGCGGCGGCTATGTGACGACCTTTGCAGACATCACCCAGGACAAACAACGCGAGCAGGCGCTTCTGGAGGCCAATGAAACGCTGGAAACGCGCGTGCGCGAGCGCACCCAGGAGCTTGAGGACCTGTCTGCGGACCTGCGCGTGGCGCGTGAGGACGCTGAAGGCGCAAATGCCTCGAAGACGCGATTCCTCGCCGCTGCCAGCCACGACCTATTGCAGCCTCTCAATGCTGCCCGCCTGTTCCTCGGCTCGCTCGTATCAGACGATGCGGCCACGTCTGACACCGCCCGCGAGCGGGTCATGCGCGCCGACAAGGCAATACAGTCCGCCGATGATCTCCTGAAGGGCCTGCTCGACATCTCAAGGCTCGACCATGGCAAGATCGCGCCCAAGCCCGTCACACTCGCGCTTGGGCCCCTGCTGGAAGATCTCGCTGATGAGGCCCAGCCGATGGCGGAGAAAGCCGGGCTCGAGATCAGGGTGGCGCCAACCCGGCTCAGCGTGTTTGCCGATCCGGATTTCCTGACCAGCATCCTGCGCAACTTCATTTCGAATGCGAGGCGCTACACTGAGGCCGGCGGCGTTCTGATCGGCGCGCGCAAGCGGGGCGATGTGGCCAGGATCGAGGTGTGGGACACCGGTCCGGGCATTTCCACATCGCGCCAATCACTCCTGTTCGAAGAGTTCCAGCGTTTCGAGGAAGCCGACAATCTCGGCCTGCGCGGCGCGGGGCTGGGCCTGTCCGTCGTGAAGCGGCTGGCCAACATCATGGATGCGCCGATCAGGGTGAGATCGACCCTCGGCAAGGGCAGCGTGTTTTCGATCGACGTGCCGATTGGCGAGCGACTCGCAGCGTCTGTGCCCGCCAAGCCCAGCGACACCGCCGCCCAGTACGGATCACTCAATGGGCTCCGCGTCCTGTGTGTCGATGATGAGGCCGCCATACGCGATGGCATGCAGGCGCTTCTGTCCGGCTGGGGATGCCAGGTCAGTGCCGTTTCCGACTTTGAGGGCGCCAATGATGCCGCGCGCAACCAGGCCTTCGATGCGCTGATTGCAGACTATCAGTTGAAGGACGCAAGGACGGGCTTCGACATCATTGAAAGCGTGCGTCAGTCCCTCAGCCACCCAGACAATGTTGCCCTGCTGACGGCGCAAACCGGCGCCGAAATCCAATCCTGGATGCAGGACAAGGTGGTCGCGAGCCTGCAGAAGCCCGTCAATCCAGAGACGATTCGCGACTTCCTCGACACATGCGCCGCGCGGCTTGCGTCTCAGGCGGCGGAGTGATCATCCAGTGACGTGGCAGAGGTGTAGATGAGCAGCGCCTGGGTGCGATTGTTCGCGCCCAGCTTCCTGAAAATGGCCGTCATGTGCGCCTTCACCGTGGCGACCGAGATGTCCATCTCATAGGCGATCTGCTTGTTGAGAAGGCCATCTGACAACCCTGCCAAGACGCGTCTCTGGGCCGGCGTCAGGCTTGCGACCCGTTCAGCAAGCTCAGCCTTGGCGACGTCTTCTGTGCCTGGAACGGCCTCTGGAAACCATGCACCGCCATCCAGCGCCGTCGCAAGGGCCGCGGACAGGTCCTCAAGCGGGAGGCTCTTGGGCAGGTATCCCGCCGCGCCAAGCGTTTTCGCTTTGCCATAGGCCTCGGCTGACTCCGTGGCGGACACCACGTAGATCGGCGTTTGGGGCAATAACGCCCGCAGTTTCGCCAGGCCATCAAACCCGCTGGCATCAGAGAGGTTTAGATCCAGCAACACAAGATCCACGGAGGTGCCAGCGATCTGCGCTTGTGCATCGGCGAGAGAGCCGGCATGGCGTGCACTCGCACCATCGGGATAAGCCGCGAGCAGCGCCGTCTCTAGCGCGTCCCTGAACAGGGGATGGTCATCCACTATCAATACGCTTGGCCCATTGGCCATGAAGTCCTCCCGAGACTGGATCGCCGGGTTCCCCGGTCTTTTCCAATATTCGACAGCTTACGCGTGTTCGTGGGCAAGTCGAGTCGCTGCGACCTTGGTCGTACGCCCAATGGCCAATGGCGAAGACAGGTAAAGTCCACCGATACTTGCCCCACAAAAATAGGGGAGTATCCGAGTGAGCTATCGTATCAAAGCCGCCTTGCTGTCGACCGTTGCTGCCTTTGCGGTGGGGGCGGCCAGCGCCCAGTCCTCAGACATTGAAGCGCGCATCGCCGCCCTCGAAGCCATGGTTGCCGAGCTGAAAGCCGAACTGGCCAGCGAGCGCGCCGACATGGACGATGCCATCGTGCGGCTGGAGAATGTTGAGCGCGAGGCCACGGACCGGCCTGTCGTTGCAACCGACGGCTTCCAGGTCGGCGATACGACCTTCAAGATCTCGGGCTTTGTCGATGCCGACACCCACATCACCGCCCTGAGCGATGGACAGATCGCTTCGAACTCCATCGCGCGGGACTTCTACATTCCCTCCGCCACGCCCATCGGCGGCGATGACAGCACACAGACCGACCTCACCGCCCAAGCCACGCGCCTTGGCGTGACGGCCCAGCGCCAGGTGAACGGCAAGACGCTGACAGGTTATCTTGAAATGGACTTCCTCGGCTCAGCCCAGGGCAACGAGTTGGTCTCAAGCTCGTTCAGCCCGCGCCTGCGCCGCGCCTACATCGACTATGGCGCCTGGCGTGTTGGCCAGGAATGGTCGACCTTCCAGAACACTTCTGCCATCCCTGAAAGCGCGAGCTTCCTTGTCCTGTCCGACGGCATGGTCTTCGTGCGCCAGGCCCAGATCCGCTACACAAACGGCAACTTCCAGGTCGCCATCGAGAACCCCAACACGACCAGCCTGAACTTCGGCAGCCAGGACGAAAACATCCTCCCCGACGTGGTCGCCCGCTACAATCTCAAGGGCGACTACGGAAACATCTCCCTGGCCGCCATCGGGCGCCAGCTGCGCGCGGATTTCGGCACTAACGAGGAAGAGGTCTTCGGCTGGGGCCTCAGCGCCGCTGGCCGGGTCAATGTCGGTGAGCGCGGCGACATCCGCTTCAATCTCACAGGCGGCGAGGGGCTCGGGCGCTATATCGGCCTGGCCGCCAGCCGCGCCACGGCCCTCGACCCAAGTGGCGACCTCGAAGCCATCCCGAGCTATGGCGGCCTGATCGCGTTTCGTCAGCCCTTTGGCGAAACCGCCCGGTTCAATGTCGGTTATTCAGGCCTCTGGATTGACAATCCCGACTATCTCGGCGGCGGCGTGAACAGCTCGGTCCAGTCGGCCTATGGCGCCATTCTCTGGGAGCCGATCGACCGTGTGACCATGGGCACGGAGCTGCTCTACGGCATCCGAGAGCTTGAAAGCGGCGCGGACGGATCAATCACCCGCTTCACTTTCTCAACCAAGTACGCATTCTAGAAGGAGAGGAAACAATGGACGGCGGAGAACCCATCATGACGGAAGAGACACTTGTTCCAGTCCCGGAGGGGTTCGCCGCTGGCGCCAAGCTTTCCCCTGATAAGTACAAGGAGATGTACGACCGCTCCATCGCAGACCCGGAAGCGTTCTGGATGGAGTGTGCAGGCCGCCTCGACTGGTTCGAAAAGCCCACAAAGGCCAAGGACACGTCTTACGAACAGGGCGATTTCCGCATCAAATGGTATGAGGACGGCGTCCTGAACGTCTCCTACAACTGCCTCGATCGCCACCTGGAAACCCGCGGTGACAAGCCAGCCCTTATCTGGGAAGGCGACAGCCCGGATGAGAGCCACACCCTCACCTACAAGCAGCTCCACAGCGCAGTCTGCAAGTTCGCCAATGTGCTGAAAGACATGGGCATCAAGAAAGGCGACCGGGTTACGATCTATATGCCGATGATCCTGGAAGCGGCCTATGCCATGCTGGCCTGCACTCGGATCGGCGCGGTCCACTCCATCGTCTTCGGCGGCTTCTCGCCCGAAGCGCTGGCCGGACGCCTGATCGACTGCGATTCCCGCTTCCTGATCACCGCCGATGAGGGCCTGCGCGGCTCGCGCAAGGTACCGCTCAAGGCCAATTGCGATGCGGCGCTGGAGATCGATGGCGTCGAGGTCGAGAAGGTGCTGGTGGTTCAGCGCACCGGCGGCGACGTGACCATGAAAAAGGGCCGCGACATCTGGCTCCACGAAGCTGGCGCCGACGTCTCCGATGACTGCCCGGCAGAGCCCATGAAGGCCGAGGACCCGCTGTTCATCCTCTACACCTCCGGCTCGACCGGAAAGCCCAAGGGCGTTCTCCACACGACCGGCGGATACCTCGTCTGGGCGTCGATGACCCATGAATATGTCTTCGACCTGCGCGAGGATGACGTCTATTGGTGCACCGCCGATGTCGGCTGGGTCACCGGACACACCTACATCGTCTATGGCCCGCTCGCGAATGGCGCCACCAGCCTGATGTTCGAAGGTGTGCCATCCTATCCCGACGCCTCTCGCTTCTGGCAGGTGGTCGACAAGCACAAGGTCTCGCTTTTCTATACTGCGCCCACAGCGATCCGCGCCCTGATGCGCGAGGGCGAGGACTTCGTGAACAAGACCTCGCGCAAGACGTTACGCGTCCTGGGTTCGGTTGGCGAACCTATCAATCCTGAAGCCTGGGAATGGTATTTCCATGTTGTAGGCGACGGGCGCTGCCCAATCGTCGACACCTGGTGGCAGACCGAAACCGGCGGCGCCATGATGGTACCCCTACCCGGCACCACAGGCATGAAGCCTGGCGCGGCGATGAATCCCTTCTTCGGCATCAAGCCGGCTCTGCTGGACGCTGAGGGCAAGACGCTGGACGGCGCGGTGGAAGGCAACCTTGTCATCACCGACAGCTGGCCTGGCCAGATGCGCACGGTCTATGGCGACCATCAGCGCTTCATCGATACTTATTTCGCCGCCTATCCCGGCAACTACTTCACCGGCGATGGCGCGCGCCGCGACGCGGACGGTGCCATCTGGATCACGGGCCGTGTTGACGATGTGATTAACGTGTCCGGCCACCGCATGGGTACGGCAGAGGTGGAAAGTGCGCTCGTGGCCCATGACGCGGTCGCTGAGGCCGCCGTGGTCGGCTATCCTCACGACGTGAAGGGACAGGGCATCTACGCCTATGTTACTGTGCGGGCAGGCGTGGAGGCTGACGACGCGCTGAAGAAGGATCTGGTCAAGCATGTGCGCGCCGAGATCGGCCCGATCGCCAGCCCGGACCTCATCCAGTTTGCCCCTGGCCTTCCCAAGACCCGATCGGGCAAGATCATGCGCAGAATTCTGCGCAAGATTGCCGAGGACAGCTTTGACAATCTCGGCGACACGTCCACGCTGGCAGAGCCCGCCGTGGTCGATGACCTGATCGAAAACCGGCAGAACCGCCAGGGCTAGAAATCCCTTCTGACGAGGGACCAGCCCGCGCCGCAACGGGCATCCAAATTGCGGCATTCCTC
>JBCBGD010000082.1:0-9967 GCA_038527085.1 Pseudomonadota bacterium
ATGTCGATCACTGCTGAGCGTAAAGCTGAACTGATCAAGAAATTTGCCCGCGCCGATGGCGATACGGGCAGCCCTGAAGTGCAGGTCGCGATCCTCACTGAGCGGATCACCAATTTGACCGAGCACTTCAAGGACAATGCGAAGGACAACCATTCGCGCCGCGGCCTGCTGACCATGGTGGCCACACGCCGCAAGCTGCTTGACTATGTCAAGCGCAAGGACGAGGCCCGCTACCAGAGCCTCATCAAGGAATTGGGGATCCGCCGCTAGGGCGCTCTCCATCCAGACCCGCCGCGGCATGGGGCCCGGCGGGTTCTTTGTATGTCATGAAAGACCAAACGAATGTTCGATAAGCAAACCGTGTCGCTGGAATGGGCCGGCCGCACGTTGACGATTGAAACGGGCCGCGTGGCCCGCCAAGCCGACGGGGCCGTCCTCGTCACCTATGGCGACACCACAGTGCTCGCCACGGCCGTGTTCCAGAAATCGGCCAATCCCGGGCAGGACTTCTTCCCGCTCACCGTGAATTACATGGAAAAATACTATGCCGCAGGGCGCATTCCCGGCGGATTCTTCAAGCGTGAAGGCCGCCCGACCGAGAAGGAAACGCTGACCTCGCGCCTGATCGACCGCCCGATCCGCCCGCTGTTTGTGGACGGGTTCAAGAATGAAGTGCAGGTCGTCCTCACCGCGATTTCCTACGACCTGGAAAACGATCCTGACATTCTCGGTATGGTCGGCGCATCGGCGGCGCTGGTCTTGTCAGGGGCGCCCTTCCTCGGCCCCATCGGCGCCGCGCGCGTGGGCTACAAGGATGGCGACTACATCATCAACCCGACCGTGGCAGAGCTCGAAGAGTCCGATCTCGACCTGGTCGTGGCCGGCACGACCGACGCCGTGATGATGGTGGAGTCCGAGGCCAAGGAACTGTCCGAAGACGTCATGCTCGGCGCGGTGATGGCGGGCCACGAGGCCATGCAGCCGGTGATCGAGGCGATCATTGACCTGGCCGAGAAAGCCGCCAAGGAGCCCTTCGAGTTCGAAGGCGAGGACCTCTCCGATGAGCTTGCCGCGATCCAAAAGCTGGTCGGCAAGGACATCGAGAAAGCCTACCAGATCACCAACAAGCTCGAGCGCCAGGAGGCCGTCGGCGCCGCGCGCGAGACCGCCGCTGAAAAGCTGGTCGCCACGGAAGACAATGAAGACGGCATGGACGCGCAGGTGTTCAAGTCCGCCTTCAAGAAGGCCGAGGCCAGCGTGGTCCGCGGCTCGATCCTGAAGACCGGAAAGCGCATCGATGGCCGCGGGCTCGCCGATGTGCGCCCGATCCTGGCCGAGGCCGGCGTCCTGCCGCGCACCCATGGCTCATCGCTGTTCACGCGCGGCGAGACCCAGGCGCTGTGTGTCGCAACGCTCGGCACCAGCGACGATGAGCAATTCATCGACGGGCTGGGCGGGACCTACAAGTCCAAATTCATGCTGCACTACAACTTCCCGCCCTACTCGGTGGGTGAGACGGGCCGCATGGGGGGCACCTCGCGCCGCGAGACCGGCCACGGCAAGCTCGCCTGGCGCGCGCTCCAGGCCGTGCTGCCGGAAGGCGATGACTTCCCCTACACGATCCGGCTTGTGTCGGAGATCACCGAGTCCAATGGCTCGTCCTCCATGGCGACGGTGTGCGGATGTGCTCTGGCCATGATGGATGCGGGTGTGCCGATTTCGCGGCCTGTGTCCGGCATCGCCATGGGCCTCATCAAGGAAGATGATGGCGTGGCGGTCCTGTCGGACATTCTCGGCGACGAGGACCATTTGGGCGACATGGACTTCAAGGTGGCCGGCACGACCGAAGGCCTGACGTCCCTGCAGATGGACATCAAGATCGCGGGCATCACGCGCGAGATCATGCAGACCGCGCTGGAGCAAGCCAAGGGCGGGCGCATGCACATTCTCGAGGAGATGGGCAAGGCGCTGGACGGCGCACGCGATGAACTGTCGGCCAACGCCCCGCAAATGGAAGTCATCCATGTGCCCGTCGACAAGATCCGCGACGTGATCGGCTCGGGCGGCAAGACCATCCGCGACATCGTCGACACCACGGGCTGCAAGGTGAACATCGAAGATGACGGCACGGTGCAGCTCGCTGCGCTGGACCGGGAGTCCATCGATGCCGCCAAGAAACGGATCCGCGAGCTGACCGCAGAGCCTGAAGTGGGCGAGATCTACGAAGGCAAGGTCGTGTCGATCAAGGATTTCGGTGCGTTCGTGAACTTCTTTGGGCCCAAGGACGGGCTCGTGCACGTCAGCCAGATGGCCAATGAGCGCGTCGGCCATCCCAAGGATCTCGTGAAGGAAGGCGACACGGTGTACGTGAAGCTGGTCGGTTTCGATGACCGCGGAAAGGTCCGCCTGGCCATGAAGATGGTCGACCAGGAGACCGGAAAAGAGATAGAAAAGGTCGACGAGGAAGAATAGATCCGTCTACTGAATATCCGATATTCTGGAGAAGGCCGCTCGAAAGGGCGGCCTTTTTCGCTTTTTTGCACATATTTCATGGACTCAGGACAGGCGCCGACATCCCCCGTCATTACAGGGGATTGCGCATTAATGCATGTGTACGGACGTAATTTTTTGCGTCTAATACGGATCGAATTGATTTGACAAGCTGAGCCCGGATAATCAGTTTTCAGCTTATGTTACAGTTTTATGACACTATGAGTTTGAGAACTCCCCTCGTTTCAGCGCTGGCTCTTGCGGCGCTGGGATTGCCCGCACACGCCGCCGTTGCCTCGACCAGCGATGCCTGCAGCCTTCAGGACGGATATGCGTCCTCACCAGCCGCCTTTTCAGAGGAAGTCGATGCCTGCATCGCCGCAAAGGGACAGGCGTCAAGCATCGCGGCCGAAACGCAGATCGCCGCCCTGTCTGAGCGCCACCGCGCCCAATACGGTCTCGATCCCCTTCCGGTTCGCCAAAGCCTGAAAACGGCCGCGCGTGCCCACGCCATGGACATGGCCGCCCGCGGCTATGCCAGCCATGTCAGCCCCGAAGGCCTCAACCACCTCGACAGGCTGCGCCGCCTTGACCGCACAGCCCTGTTTGGCGCAACGGGCGCGAACATCGCGATCCTAGATCCCGGCACAGACGCCATCGCAGCGTTCAATGCGATCATTTCCGATGAGGTGAACGCGGAAAACCTGCGCCGCACGGGTTTCAGCCATATGGGCGTCGGCGTGGCGAACGCACCTGACGGGCGCATCTTCGTCGTGCAGCTGTTTGCCAAGGTCGACGCGCTGCTGGATACGCCAATGCCGCACCTGGTGTCGGCCCCGCAATCCACCGCCTCCCATTTCGTGGACACCGACTTCCGGGCCGATGACCTCTGGCTGACATCGAAGGACGGCAGCGCACACGTTGCCCATGACATCGTCCCGGCCCGCCACACATCCGGCGAGGCCGCCATCGAGATGGAAGCACGCCTCGGCACGGCGACGTTCACGCTGCACGGGCCCGTGGTGACCATCGATAACTGACCCCCAGCCTACCGTCCGCCCGCAGCCCCCTGCTGGCGCGGCGGTTCGGGTGCCCGGCCATCCTCATACCCTGGCCGGGCACCTTTTCTTTTCTCCGCGGCGCCATCCAAGCACTGCGAGACCGCCAAACGAGTGGACGCCTGGCCCGGCCCGCGATACCCAGCGCCAATGGCAGATCGCTCCCCGTTTCTCATCGCGCTGACCGGCGGGTCAGGCTCAGGCAAGTCCACCATTGCCGAGGCCCTGCTCGACACGCTCGGGCGCCATCGCACCGTCCTGATCGGGGAAGACGCCTATTACCGACCCATGTCGGATTACGGACCCACGGACACTGAAGCCCAGCGCCTGTCGATCATTGAGCGGATCAACTATGACAGCCCCGCCGCCAAGGAGGCCGAGCGGCTGAAAACCGACCTCGAAACGCTGAAATCCGGCCGCGGCGTCGAGGCGCCGATCTATGATTATGCCCGCCACGACCGCAGCGAACGTACGCGCGCCATCGCGCCCGCACAGGTCATTCTGCTGGAGGGCATCCACGCCCTGTCGATGCCCGAAATCGAGCCCCTGATCGATCTGTCGGTCTATGTGGACACGCCAGATGACCTCCGCCTCGCCAGGCGCCTGCGCAGGGACGTTGTCGAGCGCGGACGCAATGTCGAGGATGTGCTGAGCCAGTATCTGTCGACCGTGCGCGCCTCGCACTACCGCTACACCTTCCCGGCCAAGTTCGAGGCCGACCTCGTCATCGCCGACGAGGGCCTGCCGGCCTATGGCCATGTCCGCCCAACCCAGCCGGCGATACAGCGCATGCTCGCCCCTGTGCTTGAAAGGCTTGTTTCCGAAGGGGTGCTGGCACAGATTTAGGGCATGCTCAGGCCTCTCATTTTGCTGATTGCCGCCGCCCTCGCCGCGCCCGTATCCTTCGCCTGCGACCTGTTCCCGACAGACAGGGCGGCGACCGTGTCGGGCTACGTCGCACTCGCCACATCCTGCCTTGCCACGCCGCCATCGCCGGCCGTTTTTGATGCCGACGCCGAGCAGGAATTTGCCAAGAAGATCAACGCTGCGCGGGCCGAACAAGGCCTCGCGCCGCTTGACCTGCGCGCGCAGCTTGTGCCCGCAGCGCGCTTTCACAGTCTCGACCAGATCTGGAACGGCACCTATGGACATGACGGCGCCGCCGGGCGCAGCGCGGGAGACAGAATCTCGGCCCTGGATCGCACCCTGATCCGCAGCTTCTCGGCGGAAAACGTGGCCTGGGCCAGCGGCGATTATGACCCGGCGGCCGTGCCTGGCCTGCTCCACCGAGGCCTGATGGACAGCCCGGGTCACAGGCGCAACATCCTGTCCGAGGACACCACACACATGGCGGTCGGCGTGGCGAAGGTGCGCGACGGATGGGCCGTCACCCAGCTTTTCGTCCGCGTTGAGGGGGAAATGGCCACGCCTGTGGCGCTTAAGGGCCAAACCCGCAGCGATCTCGGCCTCGACGCAGCGCTCTCCAATTGGTCCGTACACGACATCGAGCCTTTCCCGAGCCCGGAACAGATCCGCGCCGACTGTGATGGCGGCTGTCCCGGGACCCATGTGACACCGCTCAGCGTGGAAGGGCGCCAGTACATGCCCGATGGGCTCAGCTATCGCGCGATCAAATTGTCAGGCCCGAGCTGGGATGTCATCGCGCCCGACCCGGCCCCAGCTCCGCCAACGGCGCGTGCCAGTGGCCTGCGCGGCGCTATTGAGGGCAACTAAGCGAAAGGCGCACCATCGCGCGTGAGCGTTACCGTATCGGTGTCGAGATTGAACGTACCCTGAATGTCGGCGCTGGAATCATCGATCTTGATACGGATGGCATCGCGGATCTTCTCAAGCACCTCGCGATTGTCATCCACCAGGGCGATCTGGCGCCCGTCTGACGCCCCGATCTGCAGGCGGAAATAGTCCGCCCAGGCCTGCAGCGCGAGAAACAGTTTCATCGCCGCCCAGAATGACACCCCTGCCAGGATCAGGCTGACCAGGATGACCAGCGTGTTGATGCCAAACCACGGCCCGTCGCCCGTGTTCCAGATCGCAAGGCTGATGATGAAGACCAACGCGGAAATCGTGAAAAGGCTGGTCCAAAGCGCCATGGCCTGCTGATTTCGCGGGGTTTTATAGGGCTGGAAGCGCTCATCCTCAATGGTGAGGGTGGCGATGTTTTCCAGCGTGACCGTGTCATCACCCATCTGGATCGAGTGGCGGAACACCTGCCCGCGGCGGGCGCCGGTCTGGTCAAGTGTCAGGCGGTCCATGGTCGGGTCTCCGGGCAGATCAGCGACTTGTCTCTAGCGCTGCACGGCCCGTGCCGCAATCACCCAGGCTCGCCGCCGCTCTCCACGTCCCGGCGCACCCGCTCGCTGGAGAGCAGCTTGTCCATGGCAGCGGCCTCGTCATAGCTGTCATCGGTGAGGAAGTGCAGCTGCGGGGTAAATTTCATGTCGATCTCGCGCCCGAGCCGTCCGCGCAGGAATTTCGACGCCCGGTTCAGCGCTTCGGTGACGGCATCGCGGCGCTCGGCATCCTCCACGCCCAGGGGCGCGCAGAAGACGGTGGCATGTTTCAGATCCGGCGAGCAGCGCACCTCGCCCACGGTGATCGACACATCGAAAAGCGCGGGATCGCGAAAGTCTTCCCGCGCGAGGATGTCGACAAGCGCATGGCGCACCAGCTCGCCGGCGCGAAGCTGTCTTTGTGAAGGGGGCGTGCCCGCCAGGGCGGCTTTTGTGTGTTTGGCCATCTGCGCAATATAGGCGCGATCAGGCCTCACCGCGAGCGCTGAGGCGCGCGAGAAAGGCTTTTCGCGCTGCAGTGTCCTTGCCGAACCAGCGATCAGGGATGACCAGCGCGTCAGCGCCATCGGCCAACACCGCGATGTAGCCGCGCTTGACGTGCACATCGGTCACCGCCTCCCAGGCGATACGCGTCTCGATCGGGCCGCGCTGCACCGACAACACGTCCTCATCGACGCTGACATGGGTCGGCTCGCTCAGCTCACGGCCGCGCCCCACCGTGTGGCGGTAGGACCAGCGCATGAAGATCAGGTACCAGACGATGCCCGCAATCGCAGCCAGCATGGCCGACAGCATGAACACCCAATAGGGCGTGAAATTGATCGCCTGGAATGCGGTTTTCGAGAACATCGCCATGGCGGCGGAGATGATCGGCGCGGTCACGCCAGCATAATAGGTGGCCGTCGGGCCGACAACGGATGAGCGCGTCAGGCTCGTCAGCCGCTTGATGTCCTTGGGCGCGAGCGCGCCGGAAATGCTCAGGGCAGGGGTCAAAAGTCACTCCGCGCTCGCCAGCCAGCGCGTCGGGTTTAGCCCAAGACCGGTTTCCGCCCGATGAAGTGACCCGGCCAGATTCCGGCAAAATTCAGGGAAAACTTGTTCCTTGAACGAACAAACGGCCGGAAATCCGGCCGCCTGCACACATTCAGATTGGCGTCAGCGCTCAGGCCGCCTCGGCCTCGGTGACATCGCCCTTGGCCGGCTTAGGATCGCGCAGGACATAGCCGCGGCCCCACACCGTCTCGATGTGATGGTCGCCAGCGGCTTTCTGAAGCTTTTTCCTCAGCTTACAGATGAACACGTCGATGATCTTCAGCTCAGGCTCGTCCATGCCGCCATAGAGGTGGTTGAGGAACATCTCCTTGGTGAGCGTCGTGCCCTTGCGCAGGGAGAGCAGCTCGAACATCTGGTATTCCTTACCGGTCAGGTGCACACGGTCGCCATCGACCTCCACCGTCTTGGCGTCCAGGTTCACGATGATGTCGCCAGTGCGGATGATGCTCTCGGCGTGACCTTTGGAGCGGCGCACGATGGCCGTGATGCGGGCGACCAACTCGTCCTTGTTGAACGGCTTGGTGAGGTAGTCATCGGCGCCATAGCCAAGGGTTTTCACCTTGGCTTCAATGTCGGGATTGCCGGAAAGGATCATGACAGGCGTGTTGATCCGCGCCATGCGCAGCTGCTTGAGCACTTCATAACCGGAAATATCCGGCAGGGAGAGGTCAAGAATAATGATGTCGTACTCGTAGATCTTGCCGAGATCGACACCTTCTTCGCCAAGATCGGTCGTATAAATATTGAAGCCCGCGGCCTTCAACATAAGTTCGATACTGCGAGCGACCGCATTATCATCTTCGATCAAAAGAACCCGCATTGTTCTTGTCTCCGAATCACTTTGGCGACCACCGTAGCCGCATTCGTCTCTGTGTTAACCTTAAATCTGAAAGTCTTTCGAACCCGTTAAGCAAACCTAGCCGTATACGGAAAATCCGTAAACCGCTTAATCATTCTGTCAGCTCAGTAACCCACCGCCGCCGATGGCGCATCGGCAATCAGGGAATGGGCGATGGCGATGGCATCCTGCACCGGCTGGGCCTGGGGATCGGTCGAAATCAGCGTTTTCTGGCTGCGGATCGCCTCGCGCACCTTTGGGTCAGCCATCACCGTTCCGGCCAGGACGGGGCGGAAGCCGAGGAAGGTCTGGCACGCGCGCGCAATCGCTTCATACGTCCGCTGGCCCGCCGCGCGGGTTTCGGCCTGGTTGATGGCAATGACGGTTTCCACGTTCGGCGCATAGCCGCGCAGCACCTTGATGAAGGCGTAGGCGTCGGTCATCGAGGTCGGCTCATCCGTGATGACCATCAGGCACTTGTCGCAGGCCCGCGCCAGGCGCATGCAGTTGGCTTCGATGCCCGCGCCGAGGTCAACGATGACCTGGTCGTATTGCAGCGCCAGGGCCGACAGGCCCGCGGCCAGCCGCGCCACCTCTTCCGGCGGCAATTCTGCCAGCGCGCCAGAGCCAGACCGGCCCGGCAGCACGTCAAACCCGCCCGCACCTGCGCCGCCATCCACATGGGTGACGGCATCATCGAGCTCGACCCAGCCTGCGATCACGGCGGCCAGGTCTGTCTCGGGCGCGATGCCCAGCTGGACGTCCACGTTGGCGAGGCCAAGGTCGCCGTCCACCAGCAAGGTGCGCTTGCCAGCCTGGGCGAAGGCGCTTGCCATGGTGACGGACATGAAGGTCTTGCCCACCCCGCCCTTACCGGAGGCGATGGCCAGGATCGAAGCGGGGGCGACGCGCGGCGCCGGGGCGGCGCGCCGGTCCATGGATTTGCGTAGCATGAAGGACATTATGCTGCTCCTCTCAGGGCAACCTGTCCCGGAGCATCCTCCAGGAGCAGGGCGGCCAGGCGCGATGGCGCGGCCGGTACTAGCCCCCCGCCGATGAACGGCGTGGCGGCGAGATGGGAAAACGCGATCTTGGCCGAGTTCAGCGCGGCAACAGCCCCGCCGCGGCGCCTGACCACGTCAAGCTTGGTGAGAATGGCGCGCTTGATGCCCACTTTGGCAAAGGCGCGCGCAGCTTCCGACAGGTCGTCTGGATGGCCCTCGGCAGACATGACGAGGACTGGCTCGGCGTCGATCGCGGCGAGCAGATCGCTGAGCTGCGCCATGTCTTCGCTGTCAAACGGGACAATCGCTGGCAGGTCGATGATGCAGCGCTGGCCTGTCGCCTTGGTCTCTTTCAGGAGGGCGAAGAGATCTTCGATTGCAGGCGAGATGCGGATCTGCTCCGCCTCAAGTTCGAGATATGCCGCGAGCTGCTCTCCGCCTGCCGCCCGGTCGAGGTCGGCGGCCACGGGAAGCACTTCGGCGCGCGCCACGGCGGCGCGGCGGGTCATCTTTGCGGCAACCGATGTGCGGCCTGCGCCAGGCGCACCGATCAGCACGATGTCCCTGTCGGGGCGCACGGGCAGGGGATCACAGGCGATCAGGCCGCCAAGGCCAGCTTCCAGCGCTGCCAGGGGATCAGAATGCGCCGGGTCGAGCGCAGCCTCTTCTGACACGCGGCGGGCAAAGCCGCTGGGTGCGCCATGCCACATCAGCGCATCGCGCACGCGGGCGCGCAAGGACGTGTCGACCATGCGCGGCTGTCCGGCGTCCTCGAACCGCTTCATGAAGAGCGGCTCTGACGGGACCATGCCACCGCCCATCTTGTCCGTGGCCGCGCGCACTTCCACGCCGCCATCCACCTCGCGCTCAGACAGGATCACCGCGTCCTTGCCCATCTCGGCAAAGATCAGGGCCTTCGCGTCCTTCAGGGTCTTCGCGGAGAACATCTTCATACGCATGAGGCAGCCTACCCTTGTGTGTCGTTGTCGTGGCCACCACCGCCCCAGCAGCAGCCTGAATTCGCGCCGACTATGGGCGGGCAATGCTTGCCCAGTGGTTAATGGATGGTCTCTGTCTGTTAGTGAATTGAAATCACTTGGGATAAGGCAGCGCGCTCCGCGGACACCGAATTTCCTATCCGACGGGGTTATGTTCCGTGTCAGGCTTTCGCCCATGACCCGCCCCACCTCCCTTCGCGACTGGAAACAGATC
>JBCBGD010000083.1:0-9751 GCA_038527085.1 Pseudomonadota bacterium
AACAGGCGGTCATGGGGTGACCGCGCCCCAATTCTCCGATTGACCTTCCCGACATCCTGAATAGCGTCCGGGCGGGACAGGCTCTGCAGTCGGAGAGGCAATCATGACGGACACACCAGCCCCGACACGCAGCCCGTCTTTGCCTGCGCGCATTTTCGTGACCGTTCTATTCGCTGCGCTATACGCTGCGTTTGTGGGCGAAACCGCGGTGCTCGCCTATGAGTACGCCGACACCGGGCTCGCCCTGCGCCTGGCCAGCCTCGACGCCCAGAACTTCATCTTCTTTCCCATTGCAGGATTGCTGGCCGTCTTCGGCTTCTGGCGCCCCACCGTCATTCTGGTGGATGGCCTGGGCCGAAGTGCGGTGCGAGGGGGGCGCACGGTGCTCGCGATCACGGCGATAGGGCTTGGCGTGGCAACCTGGGGCTTTGCGGCGCTGCTCGCGGATGGCACCGCGCGCTCTGTCTACGAAGTCTCACCCGCGGCGCTCGCCTCCGATGTGGCAGCCCCGGTCGAGGGCGTGGACGCCAACCGGCAGACCATTGCCAACACTCTGACATCACTGAAGATCCTGGCGCTCGGCCCAGAAGGCCTCTCACCTTACAAGGCGCGCTGCGACCGGGAATGGCTCCAATTCTCACCCGCTGCGCAGGAGGAGAAGTTCTGTGTGCCTGCCGGGGAGATTCTCGATGTCGCCACCTGCTGCCGCGTGAAGACGGCGTTCAGGTCACACATCAACACACTCGCGGAAAGCGATCCCTCGCTCCTGGCTCAGATCCACCGCTGGGTGCTTCCCGTGAAGGTGTTCTTCCTGATGCTGCTCTTCATGGTTGGCGCCTTGCTGGTGCGCTACCGCAAGTCGCTCTCGGCGGCTTATGGCGAGCGATTGCATGACATGTCGTTCGGCATGGCGATTGGCGGGTTGGTGATGCTGTGTTGGCCCTTGCTCAATGCAGCGTACCTGGAAACCGCCACGCTTCTGACGGGCGATGGCAATGCTGGCGCCTATGCGGTCATGGCGCCGCTCATCGCGCTCGGCTTCGGCATCTGGGCCATGCTGCTCATTTTCTTTCACCTACGCTCCTACCCAAGCCAAGTGGAATACGCCGCCCGTATTGGTGGGTTCATCGCGGCAGCCATCGGCGTGCTGCGTTATGAGGAAATCACCGGCTTCCTGATCTCGAACCTTGGTATCGGGGGCGGCGTCGTCGCGATCGTCGTGTTTGCTGTGGCCGTCTGCGCGCTGATCGCGACGGTGCTTTCTGGTATCAGCCCGAAAGACTTCGACTTCAACAAATCCGCCTAATCTCGCTTGATGCGGGCCTTTCCACGTCCCTCGGCAAGGGCCTTGATGGCGCCGCGAAAGGTCCGCACTTCCTGGGTCGTCCAGTCCGCCCTGACGAAGGCAGACCGCAGATTGTCCTTCATCAGCGGGGTCTTTTCCGGCGGGTAGAAATAGCCGGCCCGCTCCAACTCGTCTTCGAAGTGCTCGAACATGCGGATCAGGTCGGCCCGGTCCGCGCGCTCATCCACGCCCTCTGCGCCCGTGAACCGACCGGCCAGGCTCTGCGAACTGCCCCAGGCATGGGCGAAGACCAATACGGCCTGGGCGAGATTGAGGGACGCAAAATCAGGGTTCACGGGATAGGTCACGATCGCGTCTGACACCGCTACAGCATCATTGGGCAGACCGGAATGCTCGCCGCCGAACAGGATGCCCGACTGACCCGCAAGCTTTGCGATCTCGGTCGCCGCGCCTGACGCATCCGTGACGGGCTTTTCCATGCCTCTGGGCCGCGCCGTGGTGGCGAACAGGCGTTGCAGTCCCGCGCTCGCCGCCTCAAGGGTCTCAAACACGTTCACGGTGACCCCTGACTCGAAAGCGCCCGCGCTCATGGGCAGTGCGGCGGGATTGGGCCAGCCATCGCGCGGCGTGATCAGGCGCAAATCGGTCAGCCCGAAATTCAGCATGGCACGCGCCGCCGCGCCGACGTTCTCGCCCAGCTGCGGCGTATGCAGGATGATGGCGGGGGGAAGGAACGACGCGGATTGCATGCGCTTCAACTGTCTCCAACCACACATATGGTCAACGTTGAAATACCGAGGAACCGCGCACGCGGCCAAGCCGTTCTCGTCCTTGCCGCTCGCTCGGTGCGATCCATTTCGATCTCATGGCGCGTTAGACCAAGGGATGAGTTGACATGTTTTTTGGGCTTATCACTTTGTTGTGCTGCGCCTTGGCTTTTCCGCTGCACACGCTTCTCGCAGGCGCTTTGCCCAGAAGGTTCGCCACCCTTCGGCCCAACCTGATCTGGCTTACCTCAGGCCTGATTTCTCTCATGTTCTTCTCGATCACAGGGTTGACCCTCTCGGCTTCGCCCTTGCTTTTGATGTTGAGACCGTCTGCGTTCGTCTATGGTGTCGGGGCGATTGCGTTTTTTGCCCATCGGCGCGTCTATTTCCGTAAAAACGGCGCGTATGAGTACCGGTTTGGCGTACCCGTGCGTGCATGCCGGTATGCAAGCGTCGCCCACTGCGAAGCGGGCAAGGATGTCATTCGAGAAGGACTGTTGCTGCGATTGAAATCCGGCGCAGCCTGGGGCGTGCCTGGCTTGATGCCGGAGCAACAGATTGCCGAGGCCCTGTGGCTGCTGCAACGCGCCGGACTGGAGATTCCTGGCGAGGACGAACTGAGGTCGCGCCTTGGTATGGACTACGGACATATCCGGACCGCCCAGCCTATGCGACCATAGCCGCTTTTGACGCTGCCCCGCGCTCTGTTATAGCCGCTGCAGACACGCTCAGCGGAAGGAAGCGCACCCATGGCGAAGATCAAGGTCGAGAACCCCATCGTGGAGATGGATGGCGACGAGATGACCCGGATCATCTGGCAGATGATCAAGGACAAGCTGATCCACCCCTACCTCGATGTGGACCTGAAATACTACGACCTGTCGATCCAGAAACGCGACGAGACCGACGACCAGATCACCCATGACGCTGCCCACGCCACCAAGGAGCATGGCGTTGCGGTCAAGTGCGCCACCATCACGCCGGATGAGCAGCGGGTTGAGGAATTTGACCTCAAGAAAATGTGGCGCAGCCCGAACGGAACGATCCGGAACATTCTCGGCGGCGTGGTGTTCCGCGAGCCCATCGTGATCTCAAATGTGCCGCGCCTGGTACCGGGCTGGACCAAGCCCGTCGTGGTTGGCCGTCACGCCTTTGGCGACCAGTACAAAGCCACCGACTTCCTTGTGCCTGGCAAAGGCAAGCTGACCATGAAATGGGAAGGCGAGGATGGCGACGTGATCGAGGAGGAGATCTTCGACTTCCCCGACGCCGGCATCGCGATGGGCATGTACAACCTCGACCAGTCGATCCGTGACTTCGCCCGCGCCAGCTTCAACTATGGCCTGCAGCGCAAATGGCCGGTCTACATGTCGACCAAGAACACCATCCTCAAGAAGTATGATGGCCGCTTCAAGGACCTGTTCCAGGAGATCTTCGACGCTGAATTCGCTGACAAGTTCGCAGAGTTTGGCGGCACTTACGAGCACCGCCTGATCGACGACATGGTGGCCGCTGCCATGAAATGGTCCGGCGGCTATGTCTGGGCCTGTAAGAATTATGACGGCGACGTGCAGTCCGACACCGTGGCCCAGGGCTACGGCTCACTCGGCCTGATGACGTCCGTGCTGATGACGCCGGACGGCAAAACGGTCGAGGCCGAAGCCGCCCACGGTACGGTGACGCGCCACTATCGCAACCACCAGAAAGGCGAGGCAACCTCCACCAACTCGATCGCGTCGATCTTCGCCTGGACGCGCGGTCTTGGCCATCGCGGCCGGATGGACGGCACACCTGAGGTTTTCAAGTTCGCCCAGCTGCTGGAAGATACGGTGATCGCGACGGTCGAGAAAGGTCAGATGACCAAGGACCTTGCCCTGCTGATCGGGCCAGACCAGGACTGGCTGACCACGGAAGGCTTCCTGGAAGCGGTGGCTGACAACTTCGAAAACGCCATGGCGGCGAATTAAGGCGCCCCAGACTTGGTAGATTTCACGCTGCGCCGGGCAGAGCCGGGGGACGAAAGCGCCCTGGCCCTGGTCGGCGCAGCAACGTTTCTGGATGCCTTCATCCACGACATTCCAGGCCCGGACCTTGTCCTGCACTGCCAGCGCCAGCACAGCGCGGCTGTCTACGCAAATTTTCTGTCAGCCGACGATCCCCGCTACGCCTGTTGGCTTGCAGAGCATGCCGGCACCCGCGCGCCCATCGGCTATGCCGTGGCCTGCCCGCCGGACCTTCCTGGCGATCCCGGACCGCACGATATCGAGATCAAGCGGATCTATTGCCTGTCGCAAGTTCATGGCTCAGGCGCCGGTCAGGCGCTCTTTGAGGCCGCGCTCGCCCACGGAAAAGCGCTTGGGTGCTCCCGCCTCTGGCTGGGCACTTATGAGGAAAACCGCCGCGCCATAGCCTTTTACAGGCGGAATGGCTTCGAAACCGTCGCCACGCGCCAGTTCCAGGTGGGTGAGCAAATCTTCGACGACATCGTCATGGCGCGGGAGCTTGCGCTGAGTGCGCCTGCGACTGGACACGGTAAACGCTGATCGGTCCGCATCGAGCGACTTTGGTCAGGTCAAGCTCATCCTTGGCGAGAGCGTTGAAGCGGCTCTGCCGGATCCTATCGCCGATCAACACGTGACTGGGCGGCGTACCATCACCTAGAAAATTCGACCGCGGTGCATCGATAAATGGCGCCAAGACTTCGCCGAACTCGCCCTGATCGCGCACGTGGATCACACGCTCCATCGAGAGCTCAGCGCGCAGGCATGGCCCAATTCTGTCGACGTCCCGGACCACAGCAATCTGCTCGGCCTTTCGTCCGAGATCGCTGAGTATGGTTGAGGCGTTCAGCGCGCCGATCGCACCAAGCCCAATCGCAAGTGAAATCCCTGGCTTTTCTGCTTGGCCAAGCACGCCCAAGAGCACGGCGAGAAAAGGAAACCAGTACCACCCAAAGAAGATTGAATTGGTGAGAAAGGCGGCTGTGAAGAAGATCAGTACGGACGCGAGTAAAACGATGTGACGCCAGGGCACACGCGCAACACAAAACAGTACCAACAAGCCCGCCAAAAGAAATACCGACATCGCATAGTACCCGAAACCACCCCAGGATACGAGATCCCAACCGAGGTCCCCGCGACCGAAAATCTGTGCAATCCTGTCAAAGTCCCAGGCGTCTGATTTGCCTGCTCCAATAATGCGCCCAAGAACGCGGCCCGGGTCTCGTAAGAGCAGCGGATTGGAAAGGACAAACCCCAGAATGCCTGCCAAGACAGCTTTCGAGAAACCGGAAAGATCCCGGTTCTGCCATGCCAGAATTGGGAAAAGGATCGCCAAGGGTGCTGCGAGCGCCTTGATCCCGACAGCAATCCCGAAGGCGAGGCCTGCCGCAGGCAGCCGTCCGCGAAAAGCTAGCGACACCGCGAAGCTTGAGGCCAGCAGACACGGAATCTCCGGCGAGACAAGTTTGCCAGTCCACCATGCCGCAGGGAGCGCAAGCCATGCCGCAATTACATAGGGCCGCGTCTCCGGACGCGCTCCCCAGGCCAGGACCCAGGGCACGGCAAGATACATCAAAAGCATCGCAAGGCGGGCCGCGAGAGGCGAGCCGAGCAGATCCAGCCCTAACCAGAAGATCTGGCCATAGCCGAGATACGCACCGCGATAGAATGTCTGCGCCAGAGTGCCTTGTGAGACCTCATTGAGAAACCAGGTCTCGTCCGGGTTCTGGGCGCCAAAACTTAAAAACACCCAAGTCATGACCAAGGTATGCAACAGCACGGCGCAGACAAGCGCCGTCTGGATCAGGGGCCTCATGCGCGATCGGTGCATAGTGCCTTCATGTCCCCCACATGCATTTGAAGCGGACGCTTACGCGATCTGAGTTAAAGAGGGCTTAGGCGCGCGGGTCTTGAAACCTGAACACCTGCTGGTATCGCAAAGACATGACACCTCATGCCGTTGCCGCGTTCTATCTGTTTACGCCGCTGGAGGACCTCGACGTCCTCAGAGCCGGTCTCCATGCGCGACTTCAGCGCCTGGATGCGCGCGGCAGCGTATTGTTGGCGCCTGAGGGCGTCAACGGGACGCTGTCCATGCCCGAGGATAGGTACGAGCAGGTTCTTGAGGTACTGCGCAGTCTGCCGGGGTGTTCAAGCCTGCCCGTCAAACGCTCGCGCGGCCATGGACATGTGTTCCGCAGGCTGAAGGTCAGGCTGAAGCGTGAAATCGTCACCCTTGGTGTAGACGGCATCGATCCGAATGAGACGGTTGGCACCTATGTGGCGCCGGAGGACTGGAACGCCCTGATCAGCGATCCGGACACGCTGGTGATCGACACGCGCAATGATTACGAGGTGGAACTTGGCACCTTCGAGGGCGCTGAAAATCCGCATACTGAAACATTTGGCGAGTTCCCCGATTGGTTTGAGCGCGCTGTTGCCGAGCGCAAGCCCAAGCGCGTGGCGATGTTCTGCACGGGCGGCATTCGCTGCGAAAAAGCTACCAGTTTCGCGAGAAAAAGCGGCGTAGACGAGGTCTACCACCTCGACGGGGGCATCCTGTCTTACTTGTCGGCGGTGCCCGAAAGCGAAAGCCTTTGGCGCGGTGACTGTTTCGTCTTCGACGAGCGAGTTGCGCTGACCCATGGGCTGGAAATCTCTGGCGCTGCGATCTGCCGAGCCTGCAAGTTTCCGGTCAACGAGGCGGACCAGCGCGATACGCGCTATGAAGAAGGCGTGTCCTGCCCAAAGTGCTTCGACCAGACCAGCGATACGCAAAAGCGCCGCTTCCGCGAGCGCCAGAGACAGGTGAAACTTGCCGAAGCCCGCGGGCGAACGCATCTGACAGGCAGATGACGCAAGCCTATCCCACCCTTTATTCCTTCCGGCGTTGCCCCTATGCGATGCGCGCACGCATGGCACTCCACGCCGCAGGCATCACCTGCGAATTGCGTGAGGTGGTGTTGCGCGACAAACCCGCCGAGATGCTGAAGGCTTCACCCAAGGGCACTGTTCCAGTGTTGGTGCTACCTGATGGGCACGTGATCGACGAAAGCCTCGCCATCATGCAGTGGGCGCTGGGGCAGAATGATCCCGAAGGATGGCTGGACGCCGATTCAAGCCTCGTGTCTCAGTGGGTCGATACGATCGACGGACCCTTCAAGCGCAATCTTGACCGCTACAAGTATCCCAACCGCTACGGCGACATCGATCCGGCGCCCCACCGCGCGGCTGGGCTGGGGATTCTGACCGACATGTCTTCAGAGATCGAGCGAAAGGGCGCGCTGGTCAGCCCGCGCACCAGTCTTGCCGACATCGCAGCGTTTCCGTTCGTGCGCCAATTTGCAAACACGGACCGAGACTGGTTTGACATTCAAGACCTGCCCGCGCTGCAAGACTGGCTGGCGCAACATCTCGAAAGTCAGCGGTTCCGGGCGATCATGCAGAAATACGATGTGTGGCAGGGCGGCGATGCCCCCCTTGTTTTTTCCGTCGGGAGCGAGCATACCGCCGATCTTTCTCGTTGCGGCAACCGTGTCGGAGTGTAGCTCAGCCTGGTAGAGCACTGTCTTCGGGAGGCAGGGGCCGGAGGTTCGAATCCTCTCACTCCGACCATCACTGGATCATCCAGCCTTCAGAGCGCTCCGCACAGCCTCGACGGCCTCGTCTGCCTTGCTGCCATCCGGGCCGCCCGCCTGCGCCATGTCTGGCCGACCACCGCCGCCCTTGCCGCCGACGGCCGCGCTGGCAAGCTTTACCAGATCTACCGCCGAATGGGTCTCAATAAGGTCGCTCGTCACGCCGACCGAGACCGCGGCCTTGCCGTCATTCACGCCCACAAAAACCACGACGCCTGAACCAAGTTGCGCCTTGGCTTCATCCACCAACGTCCGCAAATCCTTTCCGCCGACCCCCTCGGCCACGCGGCCGATGAACTTCACGCCTGAGATCTCTTCCGGTTCCGATGGAGCAGCCCCACCTTCACCAGCCATGGCGAGTTTACGTTTGACGTCGCCAAGCTCGCGCTCAAGCGCCTTGCGCTCGTCAAGCAGGCTCGCGACCCGGGCCGAGACATCCTTGAGCGGCACCTTAAGGTTCTCACTGACATCAAGCGCGACGCGGGCCTGGCCTTTCAGATGAGCCAACGCCTCAGCGCCCGTGGCGGCTTCGATCCTGCGGATGCCTGCCGATACGCCCTGCTCTGACAGGATGACAAATGTCCCAATATCGCCCGTGCGTTCGACATGGGTGCCGCCGCAGAGCTCGACAGAATAAGGCGCTTCGGGTGCATCGAGAGCCTGGCCCATGGTCAGGACCCGGACTTCATCTCCATACTTCTCGCCGAACAGGGCAAGCGCACCAGCTTCAATGGCCGCTGCCGGTGTGGAGTGCTCGACTGTAACCGGCTGGTTTTGCCGGATGACACTGTTCACAGCCTCTTCAATCTTTTCCAGTTCGGCGCCGGTGAGCGGTTTGCCATGGGAAAAATCGAACCTGAACCGGTCTTCTTCCACCAGCGAGCCTTTTTGCGTGACATGCTCACCGAGCGTCTGTCGGAGTGCCGCATGCATCAGGTGCGTGGCGGAATGGTTGGCCATGATGCGGCGCCTGCGGCCAGCATCGACGCTTAGCTCGGCCGTGTCTGCGACGTTCACCTCGCCGGAGACTATCTCGCCGCTGTGGACGATGAGATCGCCAGCGCGCTTTTGCACGTCTCGCACAACGAACCGTGCGCCAGACTTGAAGAGGATCTCGCCATGGTCCGCCGCCTGCCCGCCGCTTTCGGCATAGAAGGGAGTTGCATCGAAGACGAGTTCGGCCTCACCTTCGCTTGCCTTTTCGGCTTCTTCACCGTTCACCAAGATTGCCTTCAGGCGCCCGGCTGCCGAGTGGGTCTCATAGCCTGAGAACGTGCTCGCCCCGGCCCGCTCGCGCACGGCAAACCAGACCTCATCACCCGCCGTGTCTCCAGAGCCAGTCCAGGCCTTGCGAGACTCGTCTTTCTGACGTGCCATGGCGGCGTCAAACCCCGGACGGTCGATAGAAATCTCGCGATTGCGCAGAATGTCTTCGGTCAGGTCGAGCGGAAAACCATAGGTGTCGTAGAGCTTGAAAGCGGTGTCGCCAGGAAACTGGTCGCCCTTGCCGAGACCTTCGCTGGCGTCCTCAAGAAGGCTCAGGCCACGTCCGAGTGTACGCTGGAAGCGGGCTTCTTCCTGTTCCAACTCTGCCTCGATGGCCGCTTTCGCGCGGCCAAGCTCGGGGAAGGCGGTGCCCATTTCCGCGATCAGTGCACTGACAAGTTTGTACATGGCGGGCTCGCGCGCACCGAGCACGTGTCCATGGCGCATGGCGCGCCGCATGATCCTGCGCAGAACGTATCCCCGGCCTTCATTTGATGGCGAGACGCCGTCGGCAAGCAGGAAGGCAGACGCGCGCAGATGATCGGCAATTACACGGAACGAGGCGAGATGAGCCCCCTCGGCCTTTTGGTCGTAGACATCTTCGGCGGCTGAAATCAGCTGCTTGAAGAGGTCAATGTCGTAATTGTTGTGCACGCCCTGCATGACGGCCGCGATCCGTTCCAGCCCCATGCCGGTGTCGATCGACGGTTTGGGTAGTGACTTGCGGCTCCCGTCGGACTGTTGGTCGAATTGCATGAAGACGAGGTTCCAGAT